>CAJOQS010000103.1 GCA_905236925.1 uncultured Lachnospiraceae bacterium
CGGCGCGGTAGGTATTGAAGTTATCTCACCAATGCCGATGGCTCCTCCGGCTACTTTCAGTCCGGGCTTGTCGACCACGATCGCCTTGATCTCGGGGATCTCGTGCGCCCTGAACAGTCCCAGAGAACCGTATTTATCTATAGGCCTGCAGTTGTCGTCGATCGGATACTGCTCGGTAAGCGCATATCCCATGCTCATGACTACGCCGCCTTCTATCTGTCCTTCTACCGACAGAGGATTTACCGCCTTGCCCACATCATGCGCGGCTACAAACTTTTCTATCTTCCGTGTCTTCGGATCGATAATGCACATCTGCGTAGCATATCCGTATGCCACATGGGAAACCGGGTTAGGAACGTTTGCCCCGAGAGGATCGGTTTTTGCAAGATATTCTCCGTAGAATTCCTGCCCGATAAGATCCTTGAGCTTCCTGCCCTTTTTTGCCTCCATGAGCTTCTCGCAGGCTCTTCTGGTCGCCTCTCCGGTTATCATGGTCTGACGTGAGCCGGAAGTGTCGCCCGAGTCCGGCGCTATCCAGGTATTGCTTCTCTCGTAGATTATATCGCCGCGCTCCAGATCGGTATTGGTCACAACTATCTGTACAAGTACCGTTCCAAGCCCCTGCCCTATGCAGGAGGCTCCGGAATAGATATGTACCTTGCAGTCATTTTCCACGATCAGCTTTGCACGTCCCCAGTCGGGGATTCCTACTCCCACTCCCGCATTCTTCATTGCGCAGGCTATTCCCACCGGCTTGCCCGATGCGATCGCGGCATCATAGTCAGGCTTTATGGCCTCAAGAGTCTCGACAAGTCCGGTCGATTTATCCACTATCTGACCGTTCGGAAGAACTCCTCCGGGCCTTATGGCATTGCGGAAACGGATCTCCCATGCGGATATGCCGATCTTTTCCGCCATCATATTAAGGAGAGTTTCGGTCGCAAAGCAAGTCTGGGTAACGCCGAACCCTCTGAACGCTCCCGCGGGAGGATTGTTTGTATAATATGCGGTTCCTTCTATTTCAAAATTCTCATAGGCGTACGGTCCCGCGGCATGGGTACATGCTCTTTCGAGTACGGGGCCTCCCAGCGATGCGAACGCACCTGTATCGGACTCCACCCTGGCCTTAACGCCCATGATCCTGCCGTTCTTGTCACAGCCCATTGTAAAGTCCATCACGAAATGATGACGCTTGGGATGGATCAGCAGAGATTCCGCACGGCTCAGCTTAACCTTGACCGGCTTCCTTGTATGATACGCGAGCAGCGCGGCGTGATGCTGTACCGTCATATCCTCCTTGCCGCCGAAGCCGCCGCCCACCAGAGCGTTCTGAACCTTAACCTTTTTGCTGCCCAGCATGAGTGTAACCTCATGCAGGGTCGTATGTGCGCTCTGATCCGTCGAATAGATGAAAACATCTTCGTCCTCATCTATAAATGCCACAGCGCATTCCGGTTCCAGAAAAGCGTGCTCCGTCCAGGGAGTTTCAAAATGATGTGAAATAACATGATCCGCCTTTTTTATCGCGCCTTCGGCATCACCTCTTGAAACATGCTTGTATGCCTGAATATTGTTTTCTTCTTCATCGAATACCTTCGGGGCTCCCGGAGCCTTTGCCTCTTCTATCGTGTGTACGAAGGGAAGGACCTCGTATTCGACCTTAACAAGTTTTTTCGCCTTTTCCAGCGTTTCGCGGTCACTCGCCGCGACGAGCGCCACCGCGTCTCCAAGATAATGGGTAAGCCCTCCGACAGGGATCAGAGTATACTGGTCATGCTTTAGGTGTCCGATCTTATTCTCTCCGGGAATATCTTCGGCTGTTAATACCGCTTCAACTCCGGGAAGTGCACGGGCCTCCGAGGTATCGATCGAGAGAACACGTGCTCTGGGATACTTACTCCTGACAGCTGATCCGTACAGCATGCCTTCAAGATAGAAATCATCCGGGTATTTGCCGAAGCCCTGCACCTTCTCAGGTACATCGAGCCTGTGAACGCGCTGTCCCATACTCCAGTCGGTAGTCCCGGGCTCGGGTATGATGCCTGTACGCATGATCTCCGCGGCAAGCTTCACCGCGGCAATGATCTTCACATAACCGGTGCAGCGGCAATAGTTGTTCCGGAGCGCATATTTTATCTCCGCATCGGAAGGATCGGGATTCTTATCAAGAAGAGCCTTGGTGCACATGACCATTCCGGGGATGCAGAATCCGCACTGAACCGCGCCGGCCTCGCCGTAGGCGAAGGTGAACACCCTGGTCTCCCAGTCGCTCAGTCCCTCCACGGTAGTGATATGCTTCCCGTCCAGCCGGTCCAGTCCCGGAACACAGGCCTTCACGGTCTCGCCGTCTATGATCACGGTGCAGGCTCCGCATGCTCCCTCGCTGCATCCGTCCTTTACCGAAGTAAGATGCAGTTCGTCCCGCAGGAAGCGCAGGAGCTTCTGCTTTGAATCACTGTGATATTCTTTGCCGTTCACATAAAAAGTAGCCATATAACTCCCCTTTTATCTATTTAACAATCTATCGCAGGCTGCACTGGTTTAAAATCGATGTCCTTCAGCTCTTCGTCGGATGCCTGAACGATCATCACATCCTTCTGATGCTGCATGATCACGCGCTTTCCGCCCACATCCCCCGTTAATGAGAGCAGCTCCTCATAGTACCTTCTTCCGAATACGCACGGATTTCCAAGAAGGCTGGAACCCTGACCCATACAGGCCAGCTCGGTATCCGATGCGGCATACGCGCGCACCAGCCTTAAAAAGGTCTCTCCGGTAAGCCAAGGCTGGTCACAAACGGTAAAAAGAACCGCTCCGCAATCCTTCATCCGGTTGAGTCCCAGGCGGATAGATTCGGAAATCCCAAGCTCCGGACGGTCATTTTCCACTGCTTCTATGCCGCGCGCCCGGGCATATTCCGCTATTTCCGGATAGCCGGTCACGATGGTCTTGCGGCAGTCGACCGCTCGACCGCCTCTATGCAATGCTCGAACATTCGTCGCCCTTCGATCGTGTCAATAAGCTTGTTCGAACCGTACCTGCTGCTCCTGCCGGCTGCAAGTATAACGATCCCGAGACTCTTCAGCCGGTTTTCATAGCGGGTTACCGCTTCGAGAACCCCTCCGCCGATAGCTCTGGCTTTATCAGATATTGTAAAGCAATTCGAGAGCTCACAACGGGGATCTATATCGCCGCATTTCATACCCGGCCTGACTTCAACGCCTTCCTGAAGCATGCCGCGGATTATACCCGGCATCAGCGCCTTGATCTGAACTCCGCCGGATTCCGCTACGACTTCTCCCTCGCGGACACGGTCTCCGATC
>CAJOQS010000104.1 GCA_905236925.1 uncultured Lachnospiraceae bacterium
CCTTTTGCCGCGAGTTTCTGCGCGATCTGCCCCGCCTCGTCAAAGGTGGTCATCGCAAACACATGCAGATAGCCTACTCCGAGGAAGTGTCCTGTTTCCTTCACACCGGTTATTACATCGTAGTAGAAGGGAATATCGCCGCTCCTGCCGTTCGGTGTAAGCCTTCCTTCGGCGATCAGCCTCTCACGGTAGTAGTTCGCAAGTCCCGAATACCCCGAGTATTCCTTGTTCAGGAAGGAATAGCGGACCTGCATATTGATATCATAGAGGTTTTCCTCCATGACATAGGTATCAGTCGTTGCATTACCGAACATTACGAGGTTATCGGTATTACGGATAACAAATGTCGGATATGCATAGTTGTAATCGTTGTAGATTCCCGAAACATTGGCCGAGATCGTGGCAACCGTGGCGCCGCCCTCGACTGTCGCGAGCACGCTCCTGTCCTTGTAGCACATTCCGAAGATAGGAAGTCTCGCGTCGTCCGACTCCTCAAGAGTCGTGTAATTCGCGGTCAGAGGATCGATTCCGTAGATATACTGCGAATACTGGGATATATTCTTCTTTCCGTTGTTGAAATTGATGAGCGCGCCCGAACCGTTGGGAACAACGATATATCCCTCATCGGTATAGGTGGATGCGGCCATGTAACGGAGCAGCTGGATTCTGTAGATGTATCCGGGGCCGTGCTCTTCTATTCCCTTGACAGGGATGTTTACGACGAGTGAATCGCCGTCAAGCCTGTATTCAAGCGGAACTACGAACCATGTCATTCCGTCCTTGCCTATGTTCTGAGGCTCTCCGACGGAATAAACATAACGGATGCCGTTCTCGATCGCCTCGTAGGTATACTTATGAGCCTGGACCGACTTGCTGTAGGAATCCATGGTCGCCGAGGCAACCGCTGTATTGTAGAACTGGACAAGGAACTGCGATTTCAGGTAATTCTTGTTCGCTGCCTTCGCAACCGTATCCGAATCTGCATCAACGGGATTGGTATAGCTTATCGATCCGTCGCGCTTGTCATAAACAGCCACATTACAGGTAGTGGGATCGGTATAGAGCTTCAGGTACTCGTTTTCGGTGACGAGTTTGAAGCCCGGAACATCGGGTTTTGCTTCATTGACAAACGAAAGCTCGCTGCCCTCCTCGTATTCGTACGAGGTCAGATATTTCCGGTGTCCGTTGTAGAACTTGAACCTTACGAGATAATACGTAAGATATATCAGTCCGACCACGATCGCCGCGAAGAGGACGAACAGTACTATCTTCTTCGCCA
Source organism: uncultured Lachnospiraceae bacterium (assembly GCA_905236925.1). GTDB lineage: Bacteria > Bacillota > Clostridia > Lachnospirales > Lachnospiraceae > RUG11977. Next base: position 1,280 of record CAJOQS010000104.1, read on the forward strand.
GACTCATCGGAGGTTTTGCGGTTTTTGCTTTCTTTTCCTTCATCTGCCCCTCCTTAAGTCCTGAATATGATCTCGGTATAAATGCTGTGGAAGAAATTGTATACCTTGCCGATCAGGTTCGTGAGCAGAAGCATCAGGAACACAATGATGAGCATGGCCGCGAACGTTAATATAAGAGTTCCCAGCGTCTTGCCGATAGTAAAGTTATGGACCTGCATGATCCCGATGATTATCATGATAACGCCCCATGCAACACATACGCCGAGGATGATCGAATAAAAGGCCTGCTCCTCGTCAGCAACAAACTGGCTGATGATAGTCGAAATAACAAGGCCGATCGTGATAGGCATGGTCCCGTAGCCTACGGCTATCAGAATATCCTTCATACGGCCCTCACCGCCCATAAGGCAGGTGATGGACCAGTTGCTGACCGCAAGCAGGATGTAGAAAGCCATAACTCCGATCAGTTCGTAAAGCGAATCCACGCTTCTGGGATCAAGATCGTTGACAACGAAGCTCGCAAGGAGCCTGTTCGCAGAAAAGCTCGCGCTGAACAGGAAGACCATGATAAAGGCTATGGGCACGCTTCCGCGTTCCTCGTGTCTGATCCAGTAATATCCGTCAACGGGATGAGTCAGGGTGTAAAGAAGGTAACTCCACTTTTCTTTCGAAAAAGCTTTAGTCATCATCAATAACCCCCTTTCTCCTTTTCCGTATCCTCTTGAAGACCGCGATTGCGATGATAAGAACAACGAGACCTGTAAGAGCATAGCTTGCGTTGTTCTTCAGGATATCGTTCCTGTAGCGCTTGTACGCGATCGAGTAATAATCACGGTTCATACCGAGCTTAAGGTATTTCATGGCCTTCTCGTAGTCGCCGGACGCAAGATATGCCTTACCGATACCGGTATTGGCAAGCTCGTTGTTTTCATCAAGCTGAAGTACTCTTCGCCAGATATCAACCGCAAGAGCCTCATCGCCGTCGTAACGGAGGCCTACCGCGGTATTGATGCAGTCGCCGTATTCCGTAACCCTGAAGGATACTATCGCACCCATTGTCGCGTCGAGAATGCTGACCGTACTGCCGATCTCCTCGATCGCCACGGGCATCTGGAAGGTTCCTACCTGGGTTCCGAGTCCTCCGAAGATATAGAGCAGATTGCCCTCATGATCGTAGGTGAATATCCTGCCCCTCTTACGATCGAGGCATGAATAGATGCCCTTCGACCTGTAAACAACATCTGTAAACTGGCTGGGTCCGTAGTAATCGCCGGTTCCGTCGATCTGAAGATCGCCGCCGAGATTCTCGTTCTCGCCCTTCTTGATAACGTCCTGTCCGGAGGGATTCAGCCTTCTTACACCCTGAACACCGTCGGAGGTGACATTGGTAGCATATATAAAGCCCTCGGGGTCAACATCGATACCGGTAAACTCGGTTGGGATAAAGAGCTTCTGGTTCGCGCGCTCCTCTTTCGTCGCGATCCTTCTCCAGAACTTTTCCCAGAGAGATATATCAACCGAGATGGTTCCGAAGAATCCGGTGAACTGTCCGTCGGTCTCAAAGACCATGATGCCTTCGAACATGTTCTGCGCTATGACGTAAATACGGTCCGCGTAATCAACCGCAACCTTCCAGGGAGTGAACACGAAGCCCGCCTCGAGTGATTCCGACTTGGGGTCGGACACGATCTGGATCAGATTGAAATCCGGATCAAAGACAAGAACACGCTTATTCTGTGAATCCGCAATGTAGATATTGCCTTTCTCGGAAACGCACACTCCGTAGGGCGCCCCGAGCTTGTCTTCCTTGCCGTTGTTGTCAAAGGTCGAAAAAACCCGCTTTACCCTTGAAATGGTATTATCGAACACTACAACACGGTTGTTTCCGGTATCGGCGACATAGACATCACCCGAAGGAGACTTGCACATATCCTGCGGAGTCTTGAAATCGTCAAGCACCTCACCCTCATAGGTAAAGTCCCTGCCGTAGAGGATCTTGTCCGGGATATATGCCGCCGGAGTGTAGTGTATGTACTCTCTGTAATCGTAGTTATATGTATTGTAAGGAACATCATCAGCCCTGACCACTTCGGCCTGCCGTCCGGCAACCATGACGAATGCCAGCAGGAGCGCTAAGATCCGGGATGATCTATTCAGTTTTTTCATGAATTTCTCCTTAATAGAAAGCATTCGTTATCAGTCCTTCATACCTGAAGTCGTCATAGTTTCAAGGACGTTCTTCTGGCAGATCAGGAAGAACGTGATCGGGACAGCCGCGATGATGAATGTTACCGCAGCCGCGGCACCCGCTCTTGCGGTTCCGCCCGCAGATATCTGGAACAGTGCGTACTGCAGGGGTTTGAGCTGCTCGTCACGCAGGAATGTCGATCCTGTATTGCCCCACATCTGCTGGAACTGGAAGATCGCGAGGGTCAGCCATGCGGGCTTAACATTCGGCATGACTATGTTCCAGAAGATCGTCCACTCTCCCGCTCCGTCAAGCCTTGCGGATTCCATCAGTGAATCGGGAAGCTGCTCCATGAACTGCTTCATGAGGTAAAGTCCCATACCGAAGGAACATGCCGGAAGTATCAGTGCAAGGTAGGTGTTGTTGATATGCAGCCATGATATGATCATATACTGCGGTGTCTGTGTAACCTGCCACGAGAACATCATGGACATTACGATCAGACTGAACAATATCTTCTTGCCGGGGAACTTGTGCTTTGCAAGCGGATATGCCGCAAGCGAAGCGATTATAACGTGGCCGACCATTCCGCCGCCCGTTATGATTATCGTGTTAAGGATGTACCTCGAAAAAGGAACCCACGAATCGCTCATCAGAACGAACAGATCCGAGAAATTCTCGAAGGTGGGGTTTCTTACGAATATCTTGGGCGGGTACTGGAACAGCTCGTCCAGAGGCTTAAGGCAGTTGTTGATGACCATTACGAGCGGGATCGCCATCGCGACACCGCAGATGCCCATGATCACGAACAGCAGCGTATTGCCCGCAACCGAACGGTTAAGCTTCTTTTCCTTGGGCTTTCTGTGGAAAAGCCCCTTCTTTACATAAACATATTCTTCAACGTGTCTTGCCATGCTTACTCACCCACCCTTCTGAGGAGCTTCTGAATAAGCTGGTTGCTGCCGACCATCAGGATGAACAGCAGCGTGGCGATCGCCGAGGCGTAGCCCATCTCGAAACGTACGGTACCGTAGTCGAGCAGGTGGGTAACGACCGTGGCTCCTGCATAGTTTACGGAAGGATTACCAGCAAGGTTGATCGATACGTCGCAGATGGCGAACGAGGTCGTGATCTGCATAACCGCTCCGAACATCAGCTGAGGCTTCATCGCCGGCAATGTAACGAACCAGAGCTCCTGCCAGCGGTTCTTTACGCCGTCCAAAGCGGCGGCCTCATAAAGCGACTTGTCCACGGTCTGGAGACCTGCGATAAAGGTCAGGAAGCCGCTACCGAGTGACAG
>CAJOQS010000105.1 GCA_905236925.1 uncultured Lachnospiraceae bacterium
GAAGAGTTATGCGCCGATAGGAACGATGTGCTCGCTTCTTTTTGCCTGCCCGGAAGTGCGGTAAGCTGCGAGCATTTCGGAAACGGCCATATCAATGATACTTTTCTTGCCGTTCAGGACGAGAACGGCAGGAAAAAAAGCTACATCCTTCAAAGGATGAACCGCGAGGTCTTCAAGGATCCCGAGGGACTGATGCGGAATATCGTCCTCGTTACCGATTATCTCAGAGAGCGTATCCGCGAACGCGGGGGCGCTGTTACACGGGAGGTCCTCAATCCGATACGTACTCCCGACGGAAGCCCTTTTGTAATCGACGGAAACGGAAGCTACTGGCGGTTATACACTTTTATCACCGATGCAGTGAGTCTCGACAAGGTCCGCAGTTCCGAGGATTTCTACCAGAGTGCTGTTGCTTTCGGACGCTTCTCCGGTCTTATGGCCGGGTTTGATGCCTCGACACTTGCGGAGACGATACCCGATTTCCACAACACTCCCAAGCGTTATGAAGCTTTTGAGGCCGCTCTTAAGAATAACTGCTGCGGACGCGCGGATACAGTCAGATCCGAGATTGATTTTTTCAAGGCTCACAAGGCCGACATGTGCTTCTGCGCCGACAAACTCGTCAAAGGTCTGATCCCGCTGCGTGTCACTCATAACGACACGAAGCTGAACAACATTATGATCGATGCTAAAACAGGTAAGGGTCTTTGCGTTATTGACCTTGATACCGTTATGCCGGGGCTTTCAGTCTTTGATTTCGGCGATTCGATCCGCTTCGGTGCCAATACTGCCGCCGAGGACGAGCAGGACCTGTCAAAGGTGAGCCTGTCGCTTGAGCTTTTTGAGACTTATGTCAAGGGCTACCTCGAGGGCTGCGGCGGTGCTCTGACGGATGAGGAGGTCAAACTTCTCCCGTGGGGCGCAAAGACTATGACGCTTGAATGCGGAATGAGGTTCCTGACCGATCATCTTCAGGGCGATACTTATTTTATGATACATCGCGAAAACCACAATCTCGACCGCGCCAGAACGCAGATACGGCTGGTGGAGGATATGGAGAGGAAATGGGGCGAGATGGAGAAGATCGTAGGGAAGTATATTTGAAGTAAGGGTTGTAATTGTTCCGGTTCTCATGTATATTTAGTCTTGTAACGAGAATACTGTTCCATCTCGCTTGAGAGGGCATGTTCGTTTGATCAGATGGATCGGAGGGATGATTATGGCAGAGAATAAGGATTTTAACGCAGAGGACGAGGAGCTTGATCAGGTTGTTCTGACGCTTGAGGACGATTCCGAGCTGGTTTGCGACGTTATTGCTTATTTCCCGTGCGACGGCAGGAACTACATTGCGCTGCTTCCCGCGGACGATCCTTCCAGTGATTTCTTCCTGTACCGTTACGAGGAGAAGGGCGATGATATCGAGCTGATCGATATCGAGGACGACGACGAGTTTGAAGCCGCAAGTGAAGCGTTTGATGAACTCATGGACGAGCAGGAATTCGGCGACATGTTCGAAGACGACGAAAACGAATGATTTAATTATTTTGAGCTCCGGCATTTCTGTCAGAGCTCTTTTTTTGTTGCCTCCTTCTCGATTTCCTTCAGAAAACGGGATTCGGGCAGAGTTCGTCCGAGCCTTTCACGGCTCGTCATCAGTACAAGGCGTTTTCTGGCACGGGTCATCGCAACATAAAGCGCTCGTCGCTCCTCTTCTATCTGATCCTGCGTCTCGGCACGGTTTGAGGGCGTGAACCCCTCCAGAAGGTCAAGGATAAAAACGGTGTCGAACTCCAGCCCCTTTGAGGCATGGAAGGTCATCAGCACAACTCCGTCTTCCGGTTCCCGCTCATCAAGTCCGCTGCGGTACTCCTCCGCCTTCTCCAGCCATTCGGACAGACTCCCGCATCCAATGCCGCTCTGCTCCAGTTCAGCGGTGATCTCAACCATCTCTTCGTATGACAGACGTTTTTCTTTGGCATATTCCTTCAGCCATGCATCATAGCCTGCTGCTTTCAGTATATATTTGATCGCGGTATAAACATCGAGATTCGACAGAAATTGAAGATTCTTTAAGAGATTATCCAGATTTTCACAGACATATCGTTTCGAAGAATTGGTTTTTCTAAGATCGTTTAGGTCAAGGACAGACCTCCCTGATGAAGCAGCCATGATGCTTTCCCTTGTAACATACCGGTTAGGCCGGTTTATGATCCGCAGAATATCCGCACGTTCAGCCGGAATGCCCTTTTTCACGCTTTCCGCAGTCCGAAGGTATGCAAACATATCCTGCGCGATCATGTGATCGAATATGCACGGCGGCTTCTCGCCGATCCTGCAGGGTATGTTCTCCGCCCTCAGCTGCCTGTACAGCATGCTCACTTCGTTTCTCATACGGAAAAGTACCGCCGTGTTCTTAAGCTCTTTTCCCTGCTCTGTCAGGCCTTTCAGATACTCCGAAATGTATGCGTTCTCCTGTTCAAAGCTTTCAAAGCGGATCAGCTCGCAGCTTCCTCCGCTGCCCGCGTGACCGGACAGCCGCTTATTAAAGCGTTTTTTGTTATGCCCCACCAGTGCAAGGGCACAATCAAGTATCTCACTGTGCGAGCGGTAATTAACATCGAGAAGTATCCGTCCGGAGTTTCTGAAATCCTTTTCAAACCGGAACATGATATCAGGCTTTGCACCCCTGAACCCGTATATCGACTGGTCATCATCACCTACCGCAAACAGGTTGTTCTCAGGCTCCGCCAGCATTTTTACGAGCTTGTACTGAAGTGCATTTATATCCTGAAATTCATCGATAAGGATGTAGGCGTATTTCTCCTGCCACCTCGCACGACACTCCGGATCATTTTCGAACAGTTCAAGGCATTTACCCATCATGTCGTCATAATCAAGCTTGCCTTCACCCATAAGGTAATCGTTATACGCCCGGAATACCTCCGCGAACTCCTCAGCCGAGCATGGTCTCACATTAAGATCCTTAAGCTCCGGGCTATCCGCTCTTCTGCCAAGATCATCACCCGGGCTGTTTCCTTTTATGGCACTTATTGCAGCCACAACGCGCTCTGCCAGCTGGTTCGATCTGTCGGCAACGATATTAAGGTCCTTTAGTTTTTCTCTTACAATGCGATATTTTTCCGATTCGGAGATAATGCTTGAATTGTCGTATTGGGTTTCGTTTTTGATGATGTTAAAGAAAACTGCGTGAAATGTTCCGAAATGAACTGACGAATGATCGCCTGAAGTGAGTTTTGCGAACCGCTCCTTCATCTGAACCGCGGCGGCTCTTGAAAATGTGATAACAAGTATTTTCTCGGGCGGGACCTTCCCGTGTTCTATAAGATACCTGACCCTTTCCGTTATAACTGCCGTTTTGCCGGACCCCGGCCCGGCAAGTACCAAAGCCGGCCCTGCATCGTGCGTAATAGCACGGAGCTGGGCGTGATTAAATTGCAAATGGTGCTCCTTTCTGTTGAAGGGACGGATGTGAGTGGCGACGGGTAAAATATCCCGGACACATTCCCATTCCGGAGCGCAACGTAGCGGCACATAATCGGTCACAATACGACCGCTAAGTGCCGACGTTGCTTACGGGTCCGGGATATTTCACCCTGCACACCCACATCCTGTCTTGCCACAGGTTTATGCCCTTAATTATGTCATAACCTGACAAAGTTTGATTATTATATTGTTACCTCCCCCATGAAAAAGCTGTTCTCAGTTTGAGAGGGCTTGTTCGAGTTTGGATATTCCCTTGTTGATGCGGGCAAGTGATTCTTCCTTGCCGAGGATCGTCATGATCTCGTAGGCGCCGCCGGGAGTCATCTGCTTACCGGAAACCGCGGTACGAAGAGGCCAGAGCGCGATTCCGTTCTTGATGCCCTTCTCTTCAACGTATTTTGCCACAAGCTCGGGAAGATTCTCCATCGTGAAGCTGTCAAGCGCTTCAAGCCTCGGCAGAAGATCCTTCAGGGTCTCCAGCGAGTTCTCGGAGTTGGTCTTCATCTTCTTGTGTGTGTACATTTCAACATCATAATCCGGAAGCTCCTCGAAGAAATCGATCATATCCGGAATGTCACACAGGGTCTCGATACGGGTCTTTACGAGGTCCGCAATTGCCTTCTTGTCACAATCGCGTGCTACGGCCTTCTCAACGTACGGAAGAGCAAGGCGGTAGTACTTTTCGGGCTCCATGGCCTTCAGGTACTCACCGTTCATCCAGCGGAGCTTGACCATGTCAAACACTGCGGGAGACTTGCTGATCTTGGTATAATCGAACTCGTCGATAAGCTCCTTCAGACTCATGATCTCGCGGTTGTCTGCGGGACTCCAGCCCAGGAGTGCAACGAAATTGATGATCGCATCGGATACAAAACCCTGCTCGAGCAGATCCTCGAAGCTCGAGTGTCCGCTCCTCTTTGAGAGCTTCTGATGCTCCTCGTTCGTGATAAGGGGCAGATGAACGTAAATGGGTTCTTTCCAGCCAAATGCCTGATAAAGCCTTGTGTACTTGGGGGTTGAGGAAATGTATTCGTTTCCGCGTACTACATGACTTATCTCCATCAGATGATCATCGATAACATTGGCAAAATTGTAGGTCGGGAAACCGTCCGACTTGATAAGGATCTGATCGTCAAGCTCGGAGTTCTCGATAGTTATCTCGCCGTAATTGGCATCCGTAAAGGTCGTTGTGCCTTCGCGGGGAATGTTCTGCCTGATTACAAAGGGCTCGCCTGCTGCCAGCTTTGCCTCGACCTCTTCTTTGGAAAGAGACAGACAATGCTTGTCGTAGTGGGTAATGGTCTCGC
>CAJOQS010000106.1 GCA_905236925.1 uncultured Lachnospiraceae bacterium
ATAAGATCGCCTATCTCCATGCGGAAGCTGACCTTGACAAAGTCATGTGTCAGGAAGTCGGCTATCTTGCCGGCATCTATCGAGGATGAAAGATCAACGAGAGAAGCCGTCGGAGGACTGATATCTATCTTTTTGTCGAGCATCGCCGACATTGAAGTCGACGAAGAGCCCATCATCTGGTTCATTGCTTCGCAGATAGCACTCAGATGAAGCTCGTTAAGCTCGCCTTCCTGTGCAACACCGGAGCCGCCCATCATAAGATCGGTAATGATCTTAACGTCGGACTCCTTCATGATCAGGATATTGTTGCCGTCAAGTCCCGCAGTATAGTAGATCTGGATAAATACGCAGGGCTTTTCGTAATTTGCCAGGAATTCGTCCCAACGCGCGTATGAAACCTTGGGTGTTGTAATGTTAACTGTCTGGCTGAGCAATGTGGAAAGCGTTGTAGCCGCGGTACCCATGCTGATGTTGGATATCTCGCCTACCGCATCCTTTTCCGCATCGGTAAGTGAATCACTGTATCCGCCCGATGAACCCGCAGCCGCAGGCGCGGGGGCTTCGGCAGGTGCGGAGCTGTCGGATCCCATGCCGCTTAACAGGGCATTGATCTCTTCCTGTGAAAGCATGCCATCCATAATCACTCCTCCTCCCTGATAATTTGTGAAATCTTAACAGCGTAGGCATCCGATGAGGAGCCCGGCAGCGCCATAAATTTCCTGATGTTTCCGACATACACGGCAAGCTCGTCGCTTGTCTTGGTATTCAGCTTGATTATGTCGCCGCGCTGTATGTTGATAAAGTCATTAAGCGATATCGTGCTTCTTCCAAGTTCGGCCCTGATGGGGATCCTTGCTCTGGCGATAGCGACCTCGAGCTGATCCTTGTAGGCAAAGGAATCGGTCGTCTTGACCGTCGAATACCAGTACTTGGTGTTCAGCTTGTCTATTACGGGTTCGAGAACCTCGTAAGGAAGACAGATATTGATCATTCCCTCTATGTTGCCGATCTTCATGTTCATGGTAACGATCGAAGCCATCTCGCTTGGTGAAATGATCTGGGCGAACTGTGAGTTCGTCTCGATCCTGGAAAGTCTCGGTTCGAGATGTACAACGTTAAACCAGGGTTCGATCAGAAGGTTTGTAACTACTGTAAATATTCTTTCGATTATGACCAGCTCGATCTCGGAAAAGTCTCTTGATTTCTCGAGAGGATTGCCGTTTCCGCCGAGCATTCGGTCGATTATCGCATATCCTATGTTGTCCGCGATCTCGATGATTATATTTCCTTCAAGCGGTGAAAAATCGATTATACCGAGCAATACAGGATTTGAAAGCGCGTTAGTAAATTCCGAATAGATCTGGGCTTCGGAATTTATTACCTCTACCTGCACATTCTTTCGCAGATATACCGGAAGCGATGTCGACAAAAGACGGCTGTAATGCTCAAAAATGATCTCGAGCGTTCTCAGGTGTTCCTTGGAGAATTTCGAAGGTCTGTTGAAATCGTAGTTCTTGACGACCTTGTCATTCGCCGTTTCTTTCATCTCATCCGCGTCGAGTTCTCCACTGCTCAGTGCGGCCAGAAGGTTATCTATTTCGCTTTGGGATAATACGTCACCCATAAGCTGCTCCTCCTAATATATTATCCTTTTACTGGAAGAGATAGTCAACCGTAATATCGACGATCATCTTTGACTGGAACAGTGCCTGGATGTCAGTCAGGATCTTCTCCTTGCATTCCTGCTTGTATTCGGTCGTAAGAAGCTGTTCGTAGGTATACTTCGATGTTTCGGTGATAAAGTATGACCTGATATCACTCGTCATCTCCTCGACCTTGGGACCGAGATCCTTGTAATCCTCATCCTTTGTATTGACGGTAAGGCTGCCCGTGATAACGGCATAGTGAGTCTTTCCGTCGTCTCCGACCTGAAGGTTCGTTGTCATCTCATCGAGCTTGACCTTCGTGACATCTATGATGCTGTAGCTTGTATTGAGCTCCGCGGGGAGCGGTGATTCAAGCTCAAGATCGATGATCTGCATTATTTTGGTGATGAGCTCGTCCGTCCTCTTGGCGTTGGGAACAACCGTAAAGATCATGTAAGCCGTAAGTGTGAGGTTGACCACAAGCACGAGCAAGATAAGGACTGCCAGCATGTTTTTCTTCATGAGTGTAATAACTCCTTTCGCTTCTCTTCAGGTCCCCGTGATCTGCCGCGCATGTCTGCCGGGAATTCAAGCGGTTTGCGCTGCAAATCTGATGACCGTCAATCGGAATTATATGAATTATAAATTCTGATCTCAATTCTTCTGTTGCGGGCACGCCCCTCCGCAGTGGCATTGGATGCCACGGGGTCATTCTCGCCGCGTCCGGTCCAGCTCAGGCGCGTAACATCAATGCCCTTCTCCTGTACCAGATAGTGTGCCGCGCTGATCGCACGTGCAGATGAAAGAATATCGTTGTCCGCATAGGTTGCGGATTTCATCGGAACATTGTCCGTATGTCCGAGTACGTCGATCTTGTGGTCGGGATAGACCTTCAGGATGTCGCCGACCTTCGAAAGAAGCGGCAGACAAGATTTCTGAAGCTCCGCGCTTCCCGAATCAAAGAGCATCGATCCGCTGAGAGTGATCTGCACGTACTGCCCTCTTCCGTCTATCGAAAGCTCAAGCATATCGCTGATATTATACCGTTCGGTAAGCTCCGAAACGTTATCGAGCATCTCCTGGGATTCCCGCCGTCCGAGCTCCGCCAGCTGATCCTGTAGAGTTTTCCCTCCGGTCTGTGCATCCACGTTCTTTCCGCCCGCCTGTTCGTCGGGAGTCTTCGATCCTGTCTGGTCGTCCTTGTCCCTGCCGCCGCTCTGCGGATCGTTGTTCTTGCCGGTTCCGGACGTCTCCTGCCTGTTGTCTCCGGTATTCTCCGAGGTCTGTCCCATATTGGTATAGTACTCGTCAAGATTGGAGAGCTGCGAGGTGCCGATCCCGACAAGGGTTCCCTTGCCTATCGTGGTGCTTCCCGAACTGAATATGCTGAAAGCACTGGTCATCGATGCAACTACCTGTTCCCACTTCGTCGCATCAACACTTGACATGGCAAACAGAAGAACGAAGAAGCAAAGAAGCAGGTTCATCAGATCGGAGAAGGTCGCCATCCACGCGGGAGCGCCGCCGCCACCGGATTCCTCCTGTTTTTTCTTAGCCATTACTTATTCACCGCCTTGTCCCTGAGACATCGCGCTCGCCTTATCGGGCGAGAGGAACGACTTGAGCTTCTCTTCGATAACTCTGGGGTTTTCACCGGCCTGTATCGAAAGAAGTCCTTCAACTATGATCTCCTTAAGGGAGATCTCGGCAGCATCGTTAGCCTTCAGCTTGGTCGCAACGGGAGTACAGATCCAGTTCGCGAGAACCGAACCGTAGAATGTTGTAACCAGGGCAACCGCCATGTTAGAACCTACGGCATTGATATCCGAAAGGTCACGGAGCATGTTGATAAGTCCGATAAGTGTACCGATCATACCCCAGGCAGGGCCAGCGGCTCCGAGGGCTTCCCAGAAGCCTATGCTTCCCTTATGACGGCTTGCAACGCATGTGAGCTCCGTCTCCATGATCGAGCGGACAAGCTCCGGATCGGTACCGTCGACGATCAGCAGGAGTCCCTTTTTGAGGAAGGCGTCCTCAATGCCGTTTGCAGCCTCTTCCAATGCCAAAAGACCTTCCTTACGTGCCACGTTCGAAAGATCGATAATACTCTTTATTGTATCCTCTTCATTCACCTCAACCTTTTTGAAGGTAAGGGTAATGGTCTTGAGGTTGGCAACGAACTCGGGAATGCTGCCCTGTGTCGCCATTGTGGCCATGAACGCACCACCGAATGTAATAAGGACCGATGCCACATCAACGAATCCTCCCAGAGCGGAAACACCACCCTGCAGGATACCGAAGATCATCAGCGCAAATGCCGCAGCAAGGCCGACCAGTGTAGCTAAATCCAAACCGAAAGCACCTACCTATCCGCGCATAAATTACTGAACCATGATTTTATAAAAATAATACATAACCGCGCAAATTAAGGGATATCTTCATTGAATAATCTGTTTAAAATATCCCTCTTATATGATTTTACAAGACTTTTCACCTTTTGTCTACTTTCTTTGACAATAATTTTTTTGCCTGTCGTAAGCGTTATAACAGTGTCCGGAACCTCATCCACGGTTTCGATAAGTTCGGCATTTACGGTGATCTGTTTACCCGAAAGCAATGTTACATCGATCATGAAAAATCTCCTCCCGAAATATGCTCCTAAAGCCCTGAAAGCATACTCATTCCGCATGCCCAGGGCTTAGTTTTTCGCGCCGGC
>CAJOQS010000107.1 GCA_905236925.1 uncultured Lachnospiraceae bacterium
ATCATCTCTGACGGAACGATCGACAGGATCGTTCCGTCGGAGTTTTTTTCTGCCTGTGAACACCCTTCCGACCTTTGCGGAAGTGCCGACATGGGTGCAGGTTCCGGTGCCGTGGCGCAGTGTTTCTGTGCCGGCAGTGGCGATACACAGATAGATGCAAAGGATAAAATAATTGTTCCCGGTTTGACGGACGTGCATGTGCATTTTCGCGAGCCGGGATTTTCTTATAAGGAAGATATCGCGACAGGAACAGCGGCGGCGCTTGCCGGAGGATATACCGATGTATGTACGATGCCGAACCTCGATCCCGTACCCGACAGTCCCGAACACCTGAAGGAAGAACTTGAGGCGATCGAAAGCAAGGCACTTATCAGGGTTCATCCCTACGGCAGCCTGACGGTCGGTGAGAAGGGTGAGGAAATATCCGACATTGAAGCGATAGCGGAGAATGTGATCGCCTTTTCGGATGACGGACGCGGCCTTGCTTCGGACGAGCTTATGGAAGAAGCAATGAGAAGGGTCAGGGCGTGCGGGAAGCTTATCGCAGCCCATTGCGAGGACATGAGTGTGATCGGCGGAGCCCACGTTCACGACGGAGAGGCTGCGAAATACCTCGGGATCAGGGGCATAACTTCCGAAAGTGAATGGAGAATGGTCGAAAGAGACATAAAGCTTGCTTCAAAGACCGGCTGTCCCTACCATGTGTGCCATGTATCGACCGCCGAATCGGTCGAAGTCATAAGGAAGGCGAAGGCAGCAGGCATCGATGTAACCTGCGAGACCGCGCCTCATTATCTTCTGCTTGATGAGACCGACATCATAAAAGCGCTGGAGCACGAAAAGCAGGAGAATCTCGGACGCTTCAAGATGAATCCTCCGTTAAGGGGCAGGCGCGACAGGGAGGCGCTTCTTGAGGGCATTGCCGACGGAACGATAGATATGATTGCCACAGATCATGCGCCGCATTCCACCGAAGAAAAGGCAAGAGGCCTGCTCGGAGCACCGATGGGTGTCGTAGGGCTCGAGTGCGCGTTCCCGGTCCTTTATGAAGGTCTTGTAAAAAAAGGCGTGATCACGCTTGAAAAGCTGGTTGAGCTTATGACCACAGCCCCTGCGGCCAGATTCGGCATCAAAAAAGGCATTGCAGAAGGTGCGGCAGCGGACTTCTGCATATATGACCTTAACGGGGACTGCATGGTAGATCCTTCAAATTTCCGCTCGAAGGGCAGATACACACCATTCGAAGGTATGAAAGTAAGCGCTGCCTGCGTTGCGACCGTTCTTGGGAGCGAGATATATAAGATAACAAGATAACCCACAAAGGAATACAAACCAATGGAAGAAGAATTCATTATAAAAGAAAACGCGCTGATAGCGCAGGATGTATACAAGATGAGGCTGAAGGGCGATACCTCGCGGATAACCATGCCCGGTCAGTTCGTTAATGTCAGGGTTGAAGGGATGTTCCTGAGGCGCCCCATCTCCGTTTGCGATTTCGATCCCCCCTTTGGAAGCGAGGAAGGCAGGCTCACGCTGATATATAAGGTTGTGGGGAAGGGAACCGACAGGATGAGCACGATGAAGGTCGGAGAACAGGTTAATATCCTGACGGGACTCGGTCACGGTTACGATATAAACGCGGCGGGAGCGCGTCCGCTTCTGATCGGCGGAGGCGTCGGAGTGCCGCCGCTGTACGGGCTTGCGAGAAGACTTGTCCGTGCCGGAAAGATCGTCGACGTTATACTCGGCTTCAATACTGCTGCGGATGCGTTTCTGATAAATGAATTCGAAGGGCTGAACGACCTTTATGAATTCGGATGTGAAGGCTTCGACGGATCGAAACCCGAGGTAAGGGTACATACGGCAACCGCGAGCGGCGAGCTTGGAAAGAAGGGATTTGTGACCGACTGCCTCGGTCAGATAGACGAATGCTCGCACTACTATGCATGCGGCCCGATCCCTATGTTAAAGGCCCTGAAGAGCGCTATGGGGGAAAGATTCCCGAAGGCAGCAGGCGAGCTGAGCCTTGAAGAACGTATGGGATGCGGATTCGGAGCCTGCGTTGGATGCTCGATCGAAACAGCATCCGGGTACAGAAAGGTCTGCACGGACGGACCTGTATTCCCGGAAAGCGAAGTATTCGTATAATTGACTGCCGGGCAGCAGTACTGCCCGGTACTACCGAATTAGTGTAAGTGAGGAGTGATCTCATGGCAGATATAAGAACGAGACTTGGCGAATGGGAACTTGACAACCCGATCATTCCCGCGAGCGGAACCTTCGGGTTCGGACAGGAATTCGCGAAGCTCTATGACATAAATATGCTCGGAAGCTTTTCCTTCAAGGGAACGACCCGGGAGGCGAGATTCGGCAATCCCACCCCGAGGATAGCGGAATGCACGGGAGGAATGATCAATTCTGTCGGCCTTGCGAATCCGGGAATAGAAAAGGTAGTTGAAGAGGAGCTCCCGAAGCTTAGGAAGATATTTAAGAAGCCCGTCATTGCAAACATCAGCGGCTTTTCGATAGACGAATACAGATACTGCTGCGAGAAGATCGATAAAGAAGACGGCATCGGCCTGATAGAGGTCAATATCAGCTGCCCCAATGTACACGCAGGCGGCATGGCGTTCGGAACAGATCCCGCTCAGGCTGCCGCGGTGACCGCCGCCGTCAAGGAGGTCACGGGAAAGCCCGTTTACATGAAGCTGTCACCGAATGTCACGGATATCAGGGCGATAGCGAAGGCCTGTGAGGAAGCCGGAGCGGATGGGATCGCGCTAATCAACACACTTCTGGGGATGAGGATAGATATAAAAAGACGCAAGCCCGTGGTTGCGAACTGTATGGGCGGTTTCTCGGGACCTGCGATACTTCCGGTGGCGCTGAGGATGGTTTATCAGGTCTATGAGACCGTGAAGATACCTATCATCGGAATGGGGGGCGTATCCTCCGCTGAGGATGTAATAGAGATGATGATGGCGGGCGCCTCCGCGGTGGAAATAGGCGCGATGAACCTTACAGAGCCCTATATCTGCCCGAGGATCATCGAAGAATTGCCGAAGCTGTGTGACAGGCTCGGGATCGAAAGGCTGTCGGATATCATAGGGGCTGCCCACAGCAGCTGATACGGTGAGAACCCCGAACTACAAAACAAAAAAGAATGGAAATATAGGAAAGGACGGGATGATATGGGAAAGGATGTTATAATCGCCTGCGATTTCGCGAGCGGAGAAGAAACACTTGCGTTTCTTGACAGATTTACGGACAGGAAGCCCTTTGTGAAGATCGGAATGGAGCTTTTTTATGCGGAAGGTCCGGAAATAGTCAGGAAGATAAAGTCGAGAGGCCACAGGATATTCCTGGACCTGAAGCTTCACGACATACCCAATACGGTAAAAAAGGCAATGACGGTCCTTTCAAGGCTTGATGTGGATATGTGCAATCTTCACGCGGCAGGTACAAAAGCGATGATGGAGGCTGCGCTTGAAGGTCTTACAAGACTCGACGGAACACGTCCCATGCTGATAGCGGTAACTCAGCTGACTTCGACCGACGAGCAGCGGATGCGCGACGAACTGCTTATCGGTGCGGGACTGGAGGAAACCGTCATGCACTATGCCATGAACGCGAAGGAAGCCGGGCTTGACGGTGTGGTATGCTCACCTCTTGAGGCCGGTTCGGTAAAGAGCAGATGCGGCGGCGGGTTCGTCACAGTTACGCCCGGAGTAAGATTCGCGGACAGTACAGCGGATGACCAGAGGCGTATAACGACACCCGAAAAAGCTAAGGAGCTCGGTTCGGATTATATCGTGGTCGGACGTCCGATCACTCAGGCAGAGGATCCGGTTGAGGCATACACGCGCTGCCTTAAGGGCTTTGTTGGATGATGGTATGAAATAGAGGAGGATGGATATGACAAAAGAAGAAAGACAGATCAAGGTCGCGCAGGGGCTTCTGAAGATCAAGGCGGTGTTTTTCAGACCCGATGAGCCCTTTACGTGGGCGAGCGGCATCAAGAGCCCCGTATACTGCGACAACAGGCTGATACTCACGGCACCCGAAGTAAGGGATCTTGTTGAGAATCAGATAGCGGAGACGGTAAGGGAAGAGTACCCTGAATGCGAAGTCCTTATGGGAACCAGTACCGCAGGTATCGCGCACGCCGCGATAGCCGGCCATATCCTGAACATGCCGATGGGCTATGTCAGGAGCGGAGCAAAGGATCACGGAAGACAGAACAGGATCGAAGGAAGGCTTGAAAAGGGCCAGAAGGTTGTAGTCGTCGAGGACC
>CAJOQS010000108.1 GCA_905236925.1 uncultured Lachnospiraceae bacterium
AAGGGGCGGACGCCGAGGGATTATTACGATCTGCTATCGGATATCTGGTGCGCCGATACATGCGCGCCCAGGATGAGAGGCGACTGGAGCGCGGAGAACAAAACGCTGGGACAGTGCTCAATCACGGCGTTCCTGATAAACGGTCTGCTCGGCGTATTCGCGGATGATATCGCGACACTCAGAAAGATGCTGGGAGAATAGGAGAAATAATATGTTCAGAGCAATGGGACGAATTAAGCAGCAGATAAGCAGGGAGGAATGCATCAGGGTGCTGAAGGAACAGCCGCGCGGCGTACTTTCCATGATCGGTGACGAAGGGTATCCTTACGGAATCCCGCTGAATCATCTGTATATGGATGACGGCCATATTTATTTTCACTGCGGAAAGCACGGCCATAAGATCGACGCCATCGCGAAATGCGATAAAGTAAGCTACTGCGTATATGATCAGGGCTACCGCAAAGACGGCGAATGGGCGCTCAATATCAACAGTGTGGTTATATTCGGCAGGATTCGCGAGGTAACCGACGAAGAAAAGATGCGCGAGATATGCACTTTGCTGACACAAAAGTTTACCGACGATGATGAATATCTGCAGAGGGAACTCGCGGGTTCGTTCAAAAACGTAAAATGCCTCGAACTCATCCCCGAGCACATGACCGGAAAGCTAGTAAACGAAGCATAAAATGTATCACGGACATGGTAACTCTGTTAAAAGAGATCGCTGCGGTACATGCCATAGGGATCATCGATCTCTGGGACGATGAGAGCTTTAACGAGACCGGCCGTCAAAACTACGCGCGTTTTATGGCCGATCCGATACATCCCACTCTCGACGGTTATACGGAATGGTTTGCCCCGTACTTTGAAGAGACCATTGATCGAATAATATAAAGAAAGCGAGAACATATATGACCGATAAAAACAGGCTCCCGTCAAATCCCGAGGCGCAGCCCTGCGTTAAGAGCGTGATGTCGTATCTGGCGGATATATCCGGAGACAGGATAGTTACGGGACAGCACACGCAGACCATGGCGATGGAGGAGCTGGAAAAGATCCGTAAGGTAACGGGCAAAGAGCCGGCGCTCTTAGGGTTTGAGCTGCTGTCATATTCGCCGAACATCAATGACCGGGACACCGATGATGCCTGCATGACGGAGGTCCGCGAAAACCGCGGGACGCTGGAGCGCGCGTGTGAATGGGCCGCAAAAAAGGGTCTCATTACATTTACATGGCACTGGTTCTCACCTCTCGGAGGGCGCTCAAAGGCATTTTTTACCGAAAATACGGATTATGACGCTGAGAGGGCAGTGATCCCTGACACGCCAGAATATAAGGCGCTGATCGGTGATATGGACCATATGGCCGGACTGCTGAAACCGTTCTGTGAGCAGGGGATTCCCATACTCTGGAGACCGTTTCACGAAATGGACGGTATCTGGTTCTGGTGGGGCGCAAAGGGCGCCAATGCCGCGAAAAAGCTGTGGCGCATAATGTATGAGCGTTTTACTGAGGTGCACCGTCTGACCAACCTGATCTGGGTATGGAATGCCGCAAAGGCTGAGTTTTACCCCGGTGACGATGTGGTGGACATTATCTCGAGGGATATGTACCCGCCCGCTCATGAGCATACGGCTCGCAGGCAGGAGTATCTGGAAATGGAGCGGATCACGGACGAGCCCAAGATAGTGCTGATCGGTGAGATCGGAGTCCTGCCCGACGCTGACGCGCTGCACAGGGAACATGTCGGATGGTCCACATATATGACATGGTCGAAGGATTTTTGCCTGACCGAAGAGTATAACACCGACGCTTATTTAAAACAGCTCTATGACAGTCCGTACGCGGTGAACAAAGATGAACTGCCGGTGCTGTACTGACAGGGAACGGATGAAAGGGGAGACGGAGCATTTTGGCCGTAGCCTTTCTATGCTGTTTGCCATGGTTCTGGTACGTCTGCAAAGACGGTGGCGCTCATCAGGTTTGGTCACCCGCGTATCAGGTGATCAAATGGCATACGTTAGATATGGGACCTGACCAGCCGGGACTTGACGGCTGGGAGGTACATATATTCCCCGGGAGCCTTCATGATATAGGGTACTGGGAAGAAAAACATAAAGAATAAGAGCGATTCCTTTAAGGCCAAAGAATCGCTCTTAATATGGTGATGCTATTTATTATTTCTTCGAGTAATCATAGAAACCCTTGCCGGCGTTGACACCGGTCTCGCCGCGGTCGATCTTCTCCTTGAGAAGCTTGCCCATCTTGTATTCAATGGTGCCTTCCTGCTGTGCTGCGGGCTTCATCTGGTTGATATTGTATGCGGTCTCCAGGCCAACGATATCCAGAATCTGGAAAGGTCCTGCGGGTGCGCTGGTAGCCAGACGCCAGGTCAGGTCGATGGTCTCCGGATCTGCAACTTCATTTGCCCAAAGAGCCTGTGCTGCGGAAAGGAACGGAACCAGCATGGAATTAAGAATATATCCGGGCTGCTCTTTATGGAGCTGCAGGGGAACCATACCTATTGCATCGGCAAACTTTACAACAGCATTGTATACCTCGGAATCTGTACCGGGATGTCCCATAACTTCGCCGGTATTGTTCTTCCAGATCGTGTTGGCAAAATGGAGCGCACAGTATTTTGCCGGACGGCCTGTGTACTCAGCAAACATGCTGGGAAGCAGGGTAGATGAATTTGTACAGAGAATGGTGTCCTCATCCAGAAGATCGCGCATTGCTTCGTACATACCGATCTTAGCCTTCGGCTCTTCGGTCATGGATTCGATCACAAGATATGCACCGGACAGGGCTTTCTTCAGATCCAGTTCGATGTGAACGTTTTCTGCGAAATTCTTCTTTGCTTCTTCGATCAGAGCGTCGATACCCTCCACAGTCATACCCTGCCAGTTTCTGATAAGTCCGCGGGGATATAAAAATCCTCCCATCGGATTGCCTACCAATGTTTTTGCCTGTGCAAGATCCTGAAGCATCAGGGCGGAATAACGATCGATCTTCGGCTGTGTCCTGCCGACAGAACTTTCCGAACGAAGCCAGAAAGTCGTATCAAAGCCATGATAAGCGCAGATCAGACCGATCTGTGTTCCCAATACGCCACCGCCGGCGATTACTACTTTTTTCTTTTCCATTTGAAACCTCCTCTTATTTTCCAGAGCAAACAGTCTTAACAAATATGTGCTTGAAAAAGCTTCCAATCAATGCAGAACTTGTCAGAAAAAGCATGCTCTGTTATCATCGTGTTACAAGTGTAACAAAGCATATTTCTTTTTACAAGGCTTCAGAGTAACACTGTTACAAAGGAGGAAAAATGTATCATGGGACAGAATTATGAAAGCGAATTGGGCGAATTCATTTCCATTGCCCTGCTGCAGCTTATGCAGAAGAAGAGCTTTTATCAGATAACGATCACGGAGATATGTCAGAAGGCCGGTGTCTCGCGCATGTCCTTCTACCGCTGCTTCGACAGCAAGCTGGACGTCCTGCGCAAGCGGATCACCATTGTCACTGACGCCTTCGTTGAGTCATCAGGGATCAATTATCGCAACGATTCGCTGAAGAAGTACTTTGTCACACTGTTCCGGCACTTTATTGCAAACCGTGAGTATGCACTCATGCTGCACCGGGATGGCCTTCTCTACATTGTAAAAGACGACATTGACCGCGTATTCTTCTCAACATATCGTGATGTCTACGATGAGTACAAGCTGTGCTTTATTGCCGGCGGGATTTTCGATGTATACCGCCTATGGCTGGAAAACGGCTGCAAAGACAGCCCGGAGGATATGGCGGAACGCTTAAGCGCTATTCTTGAACGCTGACATGATTGCCGCTTCCCCTTTTGCTCCGATATTTTTTCTTTATAGTTTCTTCCGGACATGGTACTATAATTGTGACTCAGGATGATCTATTTTTCGTTATCGCAGGAGAGAAGCATTTCCGGCTGTTGTCTGTGAAGTATAAACTTGCCTTTTGGCAGAAGAGGAGGAAGATAATGGAAACCTGGCATTATGAGGTAGTAAGCATTGACGGAGATTACGCGAATCTCCGCCGAACCGATATTGATACAGATGACCTGAAGCTGGTAGCAAGGGCATTGCTTCCTGAGGAAATTTCAGTCGGCTGCCGTCTGGTATATGAGATGATGCAGTACGAGATCGAGGAATAGAAGGGATGAGTGCATATGAATATACAGATTTTTGGAACAAAGAAATGCAATGATACAAAGAAGGCTGAGCGCTTTTTCAAGGAGCGCGGCATCAGATATCAGTTTATCGACATGAAGGAAAAGGGGATGAGCAAAGGAGAGTTTACATCCGTTGCTCAGGCCAATGGCGGGATAGATAATATGCTTGACCCTGATTGCAGGGATCAGGATATGCTTTCTCTTATCAGGTATCTTGCAGAAGAAGATAAGATTGAAAAGATCCTTGAGAATCCTCAGGTTATCAGGACTCCCGTGGTTCGAAACGGAAAGCTCTCAACCCTCGGATATCAGCCTGATGTCTGGAAGAAGTGGGAGTAAAACAGGCAGACTGCATATGCGGCCTGCCTGTTAACGTATTATATGCTATTATTTCAGCTTCCGGATCAGTTCTTCCACGATCCTGTCGGCATCGGCGTTTTCAACCTGACAGGTTCCCGCCTTGGCGTGTCCGCCGCCTCCGTGCTCAAGGCACAGATTTCCGATATGAGTGGAGCCTGACTTATTCACGATGCTCTTGCCGATCATAACCGCGGTGTTCTGCTTCTGCTTGCCCCATGCGATATGGATGCTGAACTTAACATCGGGATACATGGCGTAGATCTTGAAGCGGTTGCCGGTGTAGATCACATCCTCGTTGCGAAGGTCGATGACCGCAACATTGTTCTCGACTCTTGTGATGCGCCTTAACTGCTCCTCTGACTTCTGCTCGTGCTCGAAGTACATATCCACACGCTCCTTAACGTCGGGAAGCGCCATGATCTCGTCAATGCCGTGATCGATGCAGAAATGCATGAGCTTCAGCATCAGGTCGTAGTTGCTTATCCTGAAGTCGTGGAAACGTCCGAAGCCCGATCTTGCGTCCATGATATAGTGGAGAAGGACCCAGCCGGTGGGATGAAGAATCTCGTCCAGCGAGAAGCTTGCGCTGTCGCATTTGTCCGCTGCATCGAGCAGATCTGCGCTGATATGAACGGCCTTATCCTTGTAGTAATTGTAAACAACCCTTGCGGCACTGTGAGCGTTGCTGTCGATGACAAGCTGTCCGTTCTTCGTGGCTTTCTCTTCATCATCACCGAGTCTGTCGTGCTCGCTGTCGTGATGGTCGAACGCCCTGAATACGCGCGGATCAAAGGGCAGGTTGGTTGTAATGCAGTTTTCGTTGAGTTCAACTTTGCCGTCCTGAACATCCTTAGGATGAACGAAACGCACTTTACCCTCTTCGATGATGCCTGCATCGATCAGGATCGCTCCCGCAACCAGACCGTCAAGGTCACTTCGTGTTACCAATTCCATGCAAAAATCCCTCCTCTGTTTCAGTTTGATTTAATTGTATCATAATTACTCTTTGGGCTCAATATTGTCTTTCTTATAACCCATATGAAGCGCAAGTGACGGACAGAAGCCGCTGCACCTGCCGCAGAGGATGCATCCGGCCGAATTGGGCCCGGTTGATGGATCGCTGCCATCGTACACAAAAAGCCGCTTAAGCCGCGTCCAAGGGCATTACAAAGAATTCAGATTTATTTTATTATGCTGTAAAACCGTCTTAAGTTATAATGTTACAAGAAGAAAACGAAAGGTGATGCAAAACTCTATGTGGATGGTGATCTTTATCCTGTTCTTCGGGGCCGGAGCGGCAGGAGCAATATATATGTGTTTCGCAATAGGCAGGTTCGGACTGCTCAGGCAGATATCCGGCGGGGGACTGCGCTTTCTGGCATCCCTGCTGATACTCGCGGTATGCTTCGGCGTGATCTGCCTGCTTTCATCTTTTGTTAACGCCATAGTGGTCCTTATCCATTTTACGATCTTCTTTCTGCTTTCGGATCTGGTGTTTTTCTTTATCAGAAGGGGCTCGGGAGCAGCTTTTACAGCAAATCCGGCGGGCTGGACAGCTATTGCTGTTTCGGTTGCCTATCTTCTGATCGCGTTTTTCCTCTGTCACCATGTCTGGCAGACGGACTACGAGCTGACGAGCGATAAGCTTTCCGAGCCGGTCCGCATCGCGATGTTTGCGGATTCTCACATCGGAACGACATTCGATGGGGAGGGCTTTGCTGAGCATATTGAAACGATCAAGGCGCAGGCTCCGGATATTGTCCTGATAGCAGGCGATTTTGTCGATGATGATTCGAAGCGTGAGGATATGGTGCGTGCCTGCGAGGCGCTAGGCGGCATTAATGCCGGATACGGAGTCTGGTATGTCTACGGGAACCATGACAAAAGCTATTACAGAGGAAGGGACTTTTCTTCCGAAGACCTGGAGCGTGAACTCGAAAAGAACAAAGTACATGTCATGAAGGATGATATCGAGTATATCGGTGACCTTTGCATAGCCGGCAGAAAAGATGCCTCCGACAACAGAAGGAAAACTGCGGATGAGCTGCTTGAAGGCGTGGATCCTTCGAAGTATATCATAATGCTTGATCACCAGCCCGGGGATTATGATAATGAGGCGCGGAGCAAGGCTGATCTGGTAGTCTCGGGACATACCCACGGCGGACAGCTGATCCCCATCACTCTTGTCGGTGAATGGATCGGAATGAATGACAGGACCTACGGGCATGAGAAGCGCAATTCAACGGACTTTATCGTTACATCGGGTATCTCGGACTGGGCCATGGACTTTAAGACCGGAACGAAGTCTGAGTATGTTATCATAGATGTGAAGAGCAGTAGGTAATAAGGCTATAGGGGGGAAGTTATGATCTATTTATTGAGACACGGAATGACCGATTGGAACAAGAGGAAGAAGCTGCAGGGTAAAAGCGACATTCCGCTTAATGACGAAGGAAGGGCAATGGCAGAGCAGGCCGCTGTCGAATACAAGGATGTGCCTTTTGATGTATGCTATTGCTCGCCTCTGATCCGTGCCGATGAAACTGCAAGGATCGTTCTTAAGGGAAGAAACATACCCATTATCACCGACTCGAGACTCGCGGAAATGGGCTTCGGGGACTACGAGGGCACAGAGAACAGCTTCAGCATTCCGGACTGCCCGATCAATCAGATCTTTTATAAGCCGGAGGAATACAAAGAATCCATCGGCGGATCGGAGACTTTTGATGAACTCTTTGAAAGAACGGGGAGCTTTTTGCGGGAAGTCGCGGAACCGCTCGAAAAACAGGGCAAAAAGGTTCTGATCGTAGCACACGGAGCGCTGAATTCGTGCCTGATATGTCAGAGAAGGCAACTGCCTGTTGCAGAGTTCTGGAGCAGCGGCATCCCACAGTGTAAGTTAATAGAAGTGTAACGGGAAAGTTGGTGACAGACTATTGTTTGGGAAAATGGCTAACGGAGCTTATGATCCGGGTGCAATGACATTGCGTGATAAGATACTCCAGATGTGCGTGGTCACGCCCTCTGAACTCGGTGACTGGAATATGACGACCGCAGGGGAAAAAGCGCGCGCATCGCTCGAGAAGTATCATGTCGGCGGTGTGATCTTTTTTGAAGATCAGCTGCAGAATCCGGAGCAGACACGCGAGATGCTCTCGGGGCTGCAGGAATATGCCGCTCGGGCAGGTCTGCCGCGACTGTTCATGTGTGTCGACGAGGAAGGCGGAAAGGTTGTCCGCATCGCTGATAAAGCGGCTTTCGGGGTGGATAATCCCGGACCCATGCGAAACATAAAAACCGCTCAGGATGCCTTTGAAACG
>CAJOQS010000109.1 GCA_905236925.1 uncultured Lachnospiraceae bacterium
CAGGGGCGCTTTGACCCCGCGAAGGCGGAAGCCAACGCGGTCCCGATGAAGCTGTGGAGCCGCCTGCAGAAGGGGGCCGAGATCGACTTTGAAGGCCGGCACTTTACGCAGGATATGATACTCGGACCCGCAAGGAAGGGCATCAAGCTCGTGTACTGCACGGATACAAGACCGGTGGAGGCTATAGTCAATGCTGCTCATGAAGCCGATCTGTTTATCTGTGAGGGAATGTACGGTGAGCCGGGAAGCGAGGAAAAAGCCCGGGAGCACAAGCATATGACCTTTTACGAGGCCGCAAGGATCGCCGCAAAGGCACAGGTCGGGGAATTGTGGCTGACTCATTACAGCCCTTCTCTTGTTTGGCCGGAGGAGTACATAGGCGCTGTACGTGAGATTTTCCCGAACGCGTACGCGGCAAAGGACCTTAGGAATACGGTGATAGACTTTACCGAGGAATAGTCGGGCTTAGGAGGATGAGTCAATGGCTGCTGCTGACAAAAAGAAGAATTCGATAGTCGGGACCATTATCTTTGTGGTGTTTGCCGCGGCCCTGATCGTCGGGATATATCTTTCAATAACCAGAAACAGGGATAAAACATCGGCGGAGTCCGACGCGAAGACCACAGAAGCGAATCTGCTCATTTCCAAGGATCTTTCAAAGGACTATCCGGCGACTGTCCGCGAGGTCCTGAGGCTTTACTGCAGGATCACGAAGTGTCTGTATAACGATGATCTGTCGGACGGACAGCTTGTGAGCCTTGTAGACCAGCTCAGGGCTCTTTATTCCGATGAGCTCCTTGAGAACAACGAACGCAATGATATGATCGCATATGTCCGCGGGGACATTTCAAGCTACAAGAGCGCCACAAGGTCGATCCAGAGCTACAGCATCGACGAAGCTGGACAGATATCCTACTCGGAAGACAGGCGGCAGGCCGTTATAAACATGTACTTTACTATAAAAAACGAAAAAGAGAAAAGCTTTGTACGTGCCGCGGAGGAGTTTATCCTTGAGCTGGACGAAGGCGAAAAATGGAAGATCGTCGGATGGCGACTGGCGGAGGAATAATGGAAAAAGATATTCTGATTCTTTCTATAGAATCTTCATGTGATGAGACGGCGGCTTCAGTCACGAAAAACGGACGAGAGCCGCTTTCGAACATAATATATTCGCAGATCAATCTGCATACCCTATACGGAGGAGTGGTTCCCGAGATCGCTTCAAGAAAGCATATCGAAAAGATAGATCAGGTCGTGGATTCGGCACTGAAGGATGCGGGAGTAGGGCTTGGCGACCTTGACGCGGTGGCGGTGACCTACGGTCCGGGACTGGTCGGTGCCCTTCTTGTGGGAGTGGCCGAGGCAAAGGCAATAAGCTATGCCGCGGGACTACCGCTTGTAGGAGTGCATCATATCGAAGGGCACATAGCTGCGAACTATGTCGAACACCCCGATCTTGAGCCGCCATTTATGTGTCTTGTGGTGTCGGGAGGCCACTCACATCTTGTTATCGTCAGGGACTATGACAAGTTCGAAATAGTCGGACGTACCCATGACGACGCCGCCGGCGAGGCATTTGACAAGATTGCGCGCTCGGTCGGACTCGGATACCCCGGAGGACCCAAGGTCGATAAATGCGCGAAGCTCGGAAGACCCGATGCAGTTGCTTTCCCCAGAGGACATATCGAGGGCAGTCCTTTTGATTTCAGTTTCAGCGGCCTGAAGTCCGCAGTGCTGAATTATCTTAATTCCTGCAGGATGAAGCAGGGACTCGACGGTAATGTTGTCTACTCGTCAAAGACCGACAGACCGGATTTTGACCCGCAGGAGCTTGTCGATCCCGAAAACGGGATCACTGTAGCGGATGTTGTGGCTTCGTTCCAGGCTTCGGTAGTCGATGTGCTGGTATCACATACGATAGAAGCAGCAAAGCAGTACGGCTTCGACAAGGTTGCCATGGCAGGCGGAGTGGCATCGAACTCGGCACTCAGGGATGGAATGAGGCTGGCATGCGAGAAGAAGGGCATGAAGCTGTATTATCCTTCGCCGGTACTCTGCACGGACAATGCGGTCATGATAGGCTGCGCCGCATATTATGAGTATATGGCGGGAACAAGGCACGGACTGGATCTGAACGCAATGCCGAACC
This sequence comes from uncultured Lachnospiraceae bacterium, assembly GCA_905236925.1. Taxonomy (GTDB): domain Bacteria; phylum Bacillota; class Clostridia; order Lachnospirales; family Lachnospiraceae; genus RUG11977. The sequence continues at coordinate 2,150 of CAJOQS010000109.1, forward strand.
TGAAGCTCGGCGAGAGAGCATGATATGATAGATGATAAAAGGATCGCTGCTGTGATAGTAGCTGCCGGGAAAGGTCTCCGGATGGGGACGGATGTTCCGAAGCAGTATATGCAGCTGGAAGAAATGACGATACTTGAGCGTACAGTGGCGGTTTTTGAAGCGAGCTGTGCCGATGATATAGTGATAATCTGTCCGCCCGGCGATGAGGATTACGTATCCCGGACGATCCTGAAGGACAGGTACGGGAAAGTCAGATCGGTGAAGGCCGGCGGCAGCGAACGGTTCCGCTCCTGCGGAATAGGAGTGGAAGAGGCCGCGACGGCAGCGTACGGAGGAGAAAAGCCCGATTATATCCTGATACATGACGGAGTCAGGGCACTTGTCACTCCGGAGCTGATAGAGGTGGTTGCAAGGGCATTGCTCATGTATCCGGCGGTCTGCCCTGGAGTACCGGTCAAGGACACGGTTAGAATGGTGGGCACCGACTCGGTTGCCACGGATGTTTTGCCGAGGCAGCAGCTCAGGATCGTTCAGACACCTCAGGGCTTTAAGACGGACCTGATAGTTGAAGCCTACAGGAGGTTTGCCGCAGAAGCAGCGGAAGGCACGGCATGCGATATAACAGACGATGCCATGCTCGTTGAGAAATATATGTCACAGCCCGTTTATATGGCTGAAGGTAGTTATGAGAATATCAAGATCACCACGCCCGATGATCTCATGCTCGCAGGCATGCTCATCAAAAGGCGGTAATAAAAACACAATGACGCGTTTAAGGCCGGTAAAGCTTGCTTTAGCGGCTTTATTGGTTACTGTGCTGATCTTGGGGCTTTCTGCCTGCACAACGGGAGGAAACAAGGGAAAAAACGGTAATAACAGACCCGCCG
>CAJOQS010000110.1 GCA_905236925.1 uncultured Lachnospiraceae bacterium
GGGAGCAGCCTTTCCCGTTCTGCTGATAACCTTTTTTGCCTTTTCGGCAACTACTACCGCGCACTTGTATGCCTTGCTTCCGACAATTGCATATACCGTGCACTCACCGATCCATTCAGCGGTTACCGTGCCCTTGGAATCCACAGATGCGACAGCCGTGTCCGTCGATACCCACACCGCTTTCTTTCCTGACGAGAGCTTCAGAGTAAAAGTCTCTCCCGGAGCAAGCGATATCTGCTTTTTTGAAAGCTTCACGGCGGCTTCGACCGCCGCCGGTCCGCTTGATGCGGTGAAACTGCCGGATACGCCTGAAAACATCACGACCGCCAGTAAGAATGCAAGTGCCTTTTTCATCATTTTGCAATACCTCCATACATTATCTAATCGTAAAATAATACCCGTAGGTGGCCCGTCTCTTTTTCAGCCGGGTCTCCTTCTGATACGGCGTTCCGTCGGTCGTATCCCGCAGAGTATGTTCCTCGCCGTACCATCCGTTGTGCACGAGTAGCTCCATGTCGCCCTTCGCGCTCCTTCTGTACCCGTAGCACAGCATTGTATGAAAGCTGTGCTCTCCCGCGATAGTTGTCGTTATCAGCACAGGCAGATCATTTTTAAGATTGGAGATGATCGTCGAGGCCCTCGGAAAAAGCGTCCAGTTAAGATCAATCCCCTTGTCGGGCGATTTCTCCCGGACAAACTGCCGGAACGGAACAGTTATCCTGTCGCCGTAGCTGACTGCCGTCAGATCGCATTGCTCCACCAGATACCGGTGAAGAGCATAGGTCTCCGGATAAGCCGTCTTCACATCGTCCGAAGAGGCCGGCGTGATCCCGTGCCGCCTTGAGGCCATCCACTCCGCAGGAAGGAACTGCCTTTTGCACCTCAGGCTCAGATAGTTCAGCGCCATGGCAGCCGAGATGGCCGAGCAGGTGTTGTCGTCATTGTAGCCGAAGGCAAGGCGTTCTATATAGTCCCGATATCCCATAATCCGGTATTCCTCTACATAGCCATTTTCATACATTGCTCAAGCCTTTCTTTCAAAAGCAGGTATCTCTCATATTTCTCTTTTTTGGAAAAAAGCTTCTCTCGTGACTGCTCCGGATTGCCCGAATAATCGAGCCTCCTGTCACCGAACTGCTCGCTGGTCAGGTCGAAAATGCAGTCTCCGACAACATTATAGCAATGATAATTGCCGTCCTCCAGCGGAACCCCATATACTTTTCCGCCAAATATATCCTGCGCCAGAAACGCGGTTATCGAGCACTGTCCGAGAGTTTTGTTCTCCACGCTCCAGTTCTCCCTCATTCTTGGCGCACAGGTGTCGGCGCACCACAGACCCGACAGAAGGTCGTACAGCACGCGCGGATCCTTTATCGCCCTGTATTCTTCATCAACCGGTGCCGCATCCGCACCTTTCCATCCGTAAAAGCAGTATTCGCTCATATCAAATTGTCCCGTTCTGCAGACTCTCTGCGCTCTTCTGCGCGGCTTCAACTATCTTCCTGTCAAAACCGAGCATTGAAAGAAGCTTGATCGCGTTGCGTGTGGTCGAACGCCCGTCACGCAGCTTGTAGTCAAAGGTTACTTCGTTTTCATGACCGTTTTCGCTGACTTCCTCCTCGAAGTGGTAGTTTGAATATGTGCCTTCAAGTCTGTAGGTCAGCTCGATATCATGTGTCGCAGCAAATGTGAGTCCTCCGGACTCCGAGAGAGCTTTAAGTATCTCGCAGGAAGCGGCTATTCTCTCGACTGTATTTGTTCCGCGAAGCACTTCATCGATAAAGGCGAGCACCGGCGCTCCCGCCGCATTCGCGAACTCGTCCAGGATTCGCTTCAGCGATCTGATCTCAACGATATAGTAGCTTTCACCCGAGAACAGATTGTCCTGCAGCGCCATGGATGACATAACGTGGTAGCAGCGTGCCTCGTAGTTCTCGGCCCTTGCGGTATAGATGCTCTGCGCGAGGATCGCATTGATCGCGATGGCCTTCAGGAAGGTCGATTTTCCCGAGGCATTCGAGCCCGTAAGTAAAACGGGTTTAGCGGTTTTCAGCGAGTTAACTACCGGATCCTCGATCAGCGGGTGTGCAAGACCTTCAAAACTCATTCCTGCATCAGGCTTCTCTGCTGCTTCGGCGCTTCCGATCAGTATGGGTTCGCAGGTGTCGCCCGTCCACTCCCTGTATGAAGCCGCGGCAAGCATGCAGTCAAGAAATCCGACATTTTCAAAGAGTTCGTCAAAGACCTCCTGGCGGTCATAAAACCTTCTGAGCATCAGATTGAAAGCTATCAGGTCAACATGAAACGCCATTCTCAGGTAATCGAGGATGCTTTGAAGCAGGTCTCCCGCGCCCATGGGATTCAGGAAGAACTCCGCTCCGCGCGTGAGGTTCCTGAGTTTTGCCGAGGAGCTTTCGATCCTGCCGGTATACTCTTTCAGCTCCCCGTTCACATCCGCGTCTTTAACCTTCTTTATGTTCTTGGCGGCTCCCGCCATAAGCAGTATGTACGAGAATATCGAAAAATAGCATTCTATCTGCGACTTGCGCCTGAAGTAGCTTATGATGTTTACGGAAAACATCGCGATCGTGGCAAATATCCCGACAACCGGTTCAAAAAAGATCACGCCGATCGCGGCTGCGAGCAGCAGCGCCTGCAGGATATGCTTTGCGCTGCTGTCGATCTCAACATTCTTCAGCCTGCATATATACTCGTATACCGAGATGTTTTTGATCGAGCCGAGCATCCCGATGAAGAAGCCCGTCTCGGTTCTGAGCTTTTCGTCTTTGCTCAGTGCGTTTATGACTCTGTTTCGCTCCTTCAGAGCATCTATATCATCTATCGGATTACGGAGAAGATAATACAGGTATTCGTCTCCGACAGAAGACTTGCAGCTGTTCAGCAGGTAGTATACCGAATCCATGTCGAGATCGTTCCATGTGATATCATCCACAGGGCAGCTGCTCCTTGCCTTGCTGCGGCAGTAATATGCCACACTCTGGGCACGCCCTTCATCAAGCTTGCGATCCGCCTTGCTGCCGTACTCGCGGATGACCCTCGTGCGCAGTCTTCTCTCAGCATTTTTCCTGTCGTAGATGCCTTTTCCCGCAAAAAAGATCAGGCATGCGACTATTACCAAAACAACTTCCATACTAACCTCCTCAAGACACTTGCTCCCTGTAAAACCTGCCGGCCGGATTATCCGGTCCCAGCCAAATCGCGTTCAGCTCCGCCCCCAACGCGCCTTTATAATCATTCTCGTAACTGTCTCCGATCATTACCGTTCTGCTCTTATCAAGGCTGTATTTATCGATCATGATATCAAAGAAATGCCTGTCGGGTTTCATGCAGCCCATATCCGAGGATATCAGCGCTCCCTCAACCATGTTCTGAAGGTCGAAATAGCATATCTCGGGCCAGGTATAACTCCTCTGCGCATTACTGAGGGTATATGCGCGGCTTCCGCTTTCTCTGATCAGATGCAGAAACTCAGCCACACCGTCAAACAGACGCATATATTCCCTAGATGCTGTTCTGAAAGCATAGCCCGCCTCGTTGAGCAATCCCTCGTCCAGCATTTCCATGTCGTTCCCGTACTTTGCAAAAAGCTCTCTGTAGATGGGAATGACATCTATCTCCGGCACTTCAAAAACACCGCTTGCAAGTGCCTTGTCGCGGGCAGCCCTGTCCATGGCAAAGAACTCATCCCGCATCTCTTCCGGGGAAGCGGGGTGAAGGATGTTCTTCTCATCCAGCCATTTCTGCCATTTCCGCCAGGTCATGAGGTCCTGCTCATCGGTACGGATGTCGATCAGAGTGCCGTAGAGGTCGAAGATGTAATTGGTGTAGGGTAGGGATTTTGTCATGTTAGGCTCCGAAATGCATTTTCCTTCTACGAAGGCTTGCTCACAAGGAAGTCTTGCTCACAAGGAAGTCTTGCTCACAAGGAAGTCTTGCTTCGAAAACACCTCAGCAAGACCGCGAGAAGCTCCGCCTCCTTGTGTTTAGGAAAAGCGCGGTGAACTATCGCGACTTTTCCTGAACAAACACAAGGTGGGCCCGTTGTAGATCAGTACAACGGGCCCACTCGCTAGTGCCGCAAGTGGGACTTGAACCCACACGCTTTTGAGGGCGACGGATTTTGAGTCCGTTGCGTCTGCCATTCCGCCATTGCGGCAAGCGGTTCATAAACCTTAAAAATGATAACATTTATGCTATTACTTGTCAAAAGCTTTTTTCCCCTTGAAGAGCATATCACGTTGTGATATCCTAATCTGCGGTGTCCTGAAAAAGCAGCACACCAACCTTATTTCTCTGATATTCAGGAGCATACTACGTTAGTGGCATGTATGACGAGGAATCATATGCGGCAAAACCGTATCTAATATAGGAGGCCAACATAAATGTACCGCAAAGCACTTTCCGTATTTCTGATCATCTGCATCGGCGCAGCTTGCCTGCTTTCGGGATGCAACAAAACGGATGAAGTCACAAAACCCACTCCCATCATTACACCGAAGGAACAGGGATATACAAACAGTTCGAGCGTCCCCACCACTGTGTCGGACAACACGGACTACGGAACCGATGTCACAGTCACTCCGGAAACCGATCCAACCGGTGCCGAGCCCGGACCGTCAGCTGAGCCTACAGACGAGCCCACCGCAGAACCCACGGCTGAGCCCACTGCAGAGCCTACTGTGACCCCCGATCCTACCAAAGCCCCTTCGCCTGTCGAATACAAGGGCTCGATCGATGTCCCTTCAGACATAACCGATCCAATTGAAAGAATGGAATACATCCGTTCCGGGCTCATAGCAAATGCGGACTACTACAACTCACTCGACAATTACAATAACCAGACCTGGTGCTTCAAGCGTATGAAGGACCATTCACAGTCCGGTTCCTACGAGTCCTTCAGGATTGCCGATTATAACAGCTGCTACATCGACACGAACGTATCCGATAACGACAAGGTTATCTATCTTACCTTTGACTGCGGATACCCCTCCGAACTCACTCCCAAGATCCTCGATACCCTTGCGGCCCACAATGTCAAGGCTAACTTCTTTGTTACAAAGATGTATCTTCAGGGCTGCCCGGATTATGCAAGAAGAATGGTCGCCGAAGGTCACGCAGTCTGCAACCATACAGTCAACCACGAGGATCTGACCAACATGTCCGTGGAGAAGATCGCTTCCGAGATTATCGATGTCGCAGAATACTTCTACGAAATAACAGGCACCGAGTTCGCCCCTTATTTCAGGACTCCCACCGGTGCCTATACAAAAAGACTTCTTTCTATTATCCGCGACGCAGGCTACAAGACTGTTTTCTGGAGCATAGCCTACGGCGACTACGATAAGAACAACCAGCCCAAGCCCGGCTATGTAACCGATCATTTCACGACCTATCATCACAACGGAGCGATTGCGCTGATGCACAACGACTCAACCTCAAATGCGAACGAGCTTGATGCGGTCCTCACTCTGCTTGAAAACGCGGGCTATAGATTTGCTCTGCTTTCCGAGCTCAAGTGAATGTCATTCTGCTGCA
>CAJOQS010000111.1 GCA_905236925.1 uncultured Lachnospiraceae bacterium
CCGATAACATTCTGACCGGTGATCTCACTCTTGTCCTTGAAGGAGAAGGTGATCAGGTAATAGATCGGGAACAGATCGATCAACAGCCAGAACACAAGTCCGATATAGATCAGAACCTTAAGGAACTTGTTCGTTTTTTTGACGGTATAAATATCCGTATTAAAGATTGCAGGATTATTTTGTGCCATATGGATTACGCTCCTTAAACAACCAGTTTATCAGGATGGCAAAGGCGAAGCACATTATGATCATCATAACGGCGATCGCACTGGCTATTCCACCATAGTTTCCGAAAACATATCTTACAAGCAGAAGACTTGGAACTTCGTATGGCAGATTACGTGCATCCTTGGCAAATACCTTGATAAGATCGTAAGATTTCAGGGAACCCGTTATCGCAAATATGATGCTGACCTTGATTACAGGTTTGATAGAAGGAATTATGACATACCTGTTAACCTGTCCGTCAGTAGCGCCGTCAAGCTTTGCAGCCTCGCGAAGCTCGGGAGAAACGCCTTTAACACCGGCGTACATCAGGAGCATGTGGTAACCGACGTACTGCCAGATTGTCGGGATGAATACCGCAATCAGAGCTGTTTTCTTGTTAGCCAGCAGACCTTCCGTGGGAAGTCCCGACAGATTGAAGAATTCGAAAGCCTTGGTAATAATACCGTAAATGGGATTATATATTTTCTCCCACAGCATACCGATAACAACTGCCGAAATAAGAACGGGCATAAAGTATACTGAGAGATAGAATCTTTCACCTTTAATTCCTTTACCCAGCATAAGTGCGAGGCCCAGTGAAAGGGGCAGCTGGATAAATACCGAGAGCGCTGCAAGGATCAGCGCGTTGACAACCGCTTTACCAAATTTGTAATGATCGTTGAACAGATCGATATAATTCTGGAATCCGACAAACGCGCCGGCATTATCAAAGGTCCTGTACTCGTAAAAGCTGTGATGAATCGAGCTTATGATCGGGTAGATCAGAACGCCTAAGAAAAGAGCAAGCGCCGGAAGCAGAAAAAGTATAACTGTAAGGGTCTGGTGTTTTCTACGCATGGTGTTTTCCTTCTCAATGGTAAGAAGTAGGATTTTTAACAAAAAAACGGCCTCTCCCATCCCTTATGCAGGAGCCACGGGAAAGGCCGTGAAAATCATATTATCTGATAGCGCTCTTCAGTTCAGCGATGAAGCCTGCGCCGTCAAGTTCCTTGCCGTAAACCTTAGCAACTGCGTTAAGGTAAGGCTCCTTGTCAACTGCGCTCTGTGCGGTATCACCGAAGAGAACATAGCTGTCAGCGTTCTTGCAGATCTCAGAAACTGCAACTGTAAGAGGATTGATTGAGCTTGTGTCATAGAAAGGTGTCCAAGCGGGAAGACCACAGCCATCAAGATATCCATAGTGGCATATAGCCTTACCAAGCTCAGCTGCGAACTCAGCTGCAAGAGCTGCGTTAGGCGAAGAAGCGGAAACTGCAAGAGTATCCGAAGGTCCACCGATGAGCTGTCCGAGCTTCGACTTTGAAGAATCGATTACAGGGAACTCAGTAACCTTAACCTTAGCAAGGAACTCACCATCGTTAGCCTTTGAGAAGTCTGCACAGTTCCAGGTACCGTTCTGATAGAAAGCGGTTCTTCCATCGATGAAGTTCTGCTTAACATCGTCGTTGGGAAGAGAAGCACCGGCGGGATCGAAGTAGCCCTTGTCGATCATCATCTGGAATGTATCAACTGCCTTTGCAACGTCTGCATTGTCATATGTAGCGCCGTTTACGAAGATACCGTTAAGAGCATCGGAACCGATGGTCTTCTGGATGATGGGCTCAAGATACTCGGTAACACACCATGTCTCGCCGCCTGCGCAGCCGAAAGGAATGATGCCTGCTGCTAAAAGATCATCACAGCACTTAATGAGCTCGTCATAGTTCTCGGGAACCTTGTTCCATCCTGCCTGGGCAAGAAGATCCATGTTAGCGAAAAGAGCAACGATATTCATGGTTGTGGGAACACCGTAGTGCTTGCCGCCGTAAGTGGTGTTGCCGAGCATGCTCTCAGGGAGCTCGCTTGAATACTTGGAAAGAACATCGTCAAGGCAGTAAACCTTGCCCTGGTTAACGAAATCGCCAAGGTATGCGCAAGACCATGTGAAGAAGATATCAGGTGTCTCGTTGGCAGCCATAGCAGCAGCGATCTTGGTCTTGTAGGTCTCGTTCTCGATTGCTTCCCACTGGAAGTCTACATTGGGGAACTTAGCGGAAACTTCCTCGATAGCCTTAACATATGCGTTATGGTTCGAGTCAGATTCAGTAGCGATACACCACATTGTGATAGTGGTCTTCTCGTCGCCGCCCTTGTTATCGGTAGTTGAACTTGAACTTGAGCTGGAGCTTGAACTTGAACTTGAGCTCGAGCTTGAATTCGAAGAATTATTCGAACTTGAACTTCCTCCGTTGTCAGTGCCCTTCTTACAGCCTGCAAGAGACAGGACCATAACGAGTGCAAGAGCTAAAGCAATAACTCTTTTCATTTTACTCCTCCTTAAATGGATTAGATTAATACGCAAACTATAATGCATTACTTTACCCGGGTTGTTTAGATTTTAAATCAGGCCAAAGTGTAAGTAAATGTAAACTTTTTACTCTTTGTACGCAAAATTTTTACATATTGTACATATTTTTGACATGACTTTTTCCTTTATAGTCAAAAATGCACAACATGCCAAAAAAATACAGCGGACGCACTCAGCCAAAGCTGACATGCATCCGCTGTTTTCCAGCGTTTCAACTAACAATTATCACGAAACCGGCTTGACCATATAGTCGCGTACAAGCTTAAGAAGCTCGTCATATCCCGTGATAAAGCCCTGGATCGTGCGCCTGAATGCGCCGAACTCCTCAAACTCCTCTGCTTTCATGCCGTCCTCGAGGAAGGCCTTTCTGAACTCATCAAGTGTAAGCAGGTAGTCAAGATATTTCTTCTCTACCGGTACACCGATGCGGTCCTCAACAGGAACATCGCAGGAATTGATCTTCTTGTACCAGTCAAATGGGATCGTCATGGACAGCTCTCCGCCCACAAGCTCGCTCCAGTGATACCTGTTGCGGTATGCGGCCGAAAGCAGTCTTGTGCGGTATCCTCTCTCCTTATAAATCCTGTATGCTTCCTTCATAACCGCAACGCCTGCCCACTCCATCGCCTCCGGATAGGTAAGGGCAATGGGCTTGTATGCGATCTTGAGCCAGTCATCCAGTCTTCCGATCATTATCGTGCATACCGGTGCCATAGTATCGATCGGAAGCCCTTCGGCTTCACGCCTCTTGAGACCTCTCTCGACAGCTTCTGCAACAGCGATTGCCTGAGGAACGGTGAATGAAACAGTGGCATTTATGCTGACCCCTCTGTAGGTAAGCTCTTCAAAGGCCCTGATGCCTGCCGCGGAAGCGGGTGACTTAACCTGCATGTTGGGTCCGAGTGCATTAAGCTCAAGTGCCTGTTCGATCATCTTCTCGGGCGATCTGTAGAACCTTGCATTTGTCTGGATAGACAGACGTCCGCACTTGCCCTTTTTTGCCTCAAATATGGGAAGCAGCTTTTTAGAACGTTCGCGTCCGGCTTCATAAATGATAGCCCATGCGATATCCTCTTCCGTCGCCTCGGGCATGGTTTCGATATAATGCTTTATCCTGCCCTCCCAAAAAGGAAGCTCCGATTTGATAACGGCACCGACGATAACGGGATTGGAGGTGGCTCCTACTATCCCTCTCTCAAGTCCGAAATTCAGAGGTTCTTCACCGCATGAGTCCATCCAGATATGAGTCATGGGAAAACGAACCGCAGTTTCATGCAATTTACCCTTGTATTCCATAATGTGCACACCTTTCTGATAGCATTCTTTCAATCAAACTCTTAAACAGGCTATTTAAAGTCATAAAGCCATGTATGGTCGGGGTCTTCGATCCTGTCTGTCCAGGGATTGCCGGGAAGATGTCTGATCATCCAGACATAGTACATTCTGTACCCGGGTGCCGAAGACTGGGGATGTGTCTCTCCGCCGGGGATCGCAATAAAGCTGTCATCCTCCACCTTGAAGGCTTTGTCACCGACAAAACCGGCTCCGAAGCCCTGCGGCTTGTCAAATCTGTAATAATATACCTCGGGCTGCGGATGCCAGTGAGGCACATAGCTTGTCCAGCCGCCCTGATTGGAGATGACCTCTCCCATAACCATATTTGAATAGGGAGCGTTGTGATAATCAAATGCGGTTCTTACAAGTCTTACACAGGTTCCCCTGCAAAGGCCCTCTCCGGATGTGACATCGCTGCAGTCTTCCGGCCTGTAGAGCTTTGCTTCGAACGTCCTGTCGTTGTCCGTTGCCTGTATGAGTATCTCTGAATCCTTTACCGCACAGACCTCAACTTTGGTCTCCTTCGAAAAATGAAGGACATACATTCCGTCTTCAAAGACATTTCCTCTTGAAGCCTTCTCTTCCCTGCCGTTCCATTTATAGACGATCTCGCCTTGCATCAGGAGAACAGCCGTCTCATCACACTCACTGTAAAAGCTCTTGACTTCGCAGGCTTTAAGCTTCATGCAGTATACATCCTGAAGCATATTGGCATTCTCACCCTTACGGGAAACAAGCTCCTTTATCCCGAGTATATTGTACTCAGGTTTTCCGTATAATCCCATTTCTCCTCCGTTCCGCCCCTATTATTCCGGAATAATCCGGGGCAGTCATCATATCTTATGATTTAATATTTTCTTGCACTTTCCCTCATTTCGGTGAGCCTTTCATAGGCCTTGCCTACTTCAGGATCCTTTGATGTCGAAGCAAGTCCGACATTCCACCACGCGCCGTAACCGTCGGTCATCGTCTTGGGAAGAACCTTTATATCGATCAGTGTCGAAACATCCTGAAGCGTCGCGTCCTTGACCGCCGCTTCAAGCTCCTCCAAGGTCCTTGTCGTATATGTCTTACAGCCGTAGCCTGCCGCACAGGCAGCGTAATTTATCGGTATCAGTCCTCCGTCATGCTTGGATGATTTCTCATTATCCCTGTATCTGAATTCGGTCGCAAGCGACTGTATTCCGTTGTTCATCTGCAGATTGTTAATGCATCCGAAGCCGCAGTTATCGAAAAGAAGAACATTGATCTTCTTTCTTTCCTGTATAGATGTGATAAGCTCGGAATGAAGCATCAGATAAGCACCGTCTCCGACAAAGGCATATACCTCGCGTTCGGGGAAGGCCATCTTGGCTCCGAGTGCGGAGCATATCTCATATCCCATGCAGGAATATCCGTATTCCATGTGATAAGTATCGCGTGTGTCCGAAGTCCACATGCGCTGCAGATCTCCGGGAAGCGAGCCGGAAGCTCCGGTCACTATCGCGTCATCCCTGATAAGCCTTCTTAAGAGACAGATGGCGCTAACCTGTGTAATAACACCGCCGTTTAGTTTGATCTGTTCGGGGATCGTCCTCTCGTCCCTTGCCTTTATCAGCGGCATGAAGCCGTCGCCTTCAAAGTACCTGTATTCGGAGAGGAATTTCATTTCATAATCCCACTTGCTCCTGACATCTGTTATCTCATTGGTATATACGCTTCTGTAGCCTCTTTTCTCAAGTTCCGCAGAAAGTGCTTCAAGACCTGCCTTGGCATCGCATACAACGGATACCGCTTCAAGCTTCATTGCATGGAACCTTGAAGCATTGATCCCTACGACCTTCACGCCGGGATGATTGAACAGCTGCTTCGAGCCCGTCGTGAAGTCGGTCATTCTCGAGCCTACGGCTATAATGCAGTCCGCTTCATCGGCAAGGATATTTGCGCTAAGATTGCCCGTAACGCCTATTCCGCCCACGTTAAGCTCATGTGACGATCTGCATGCGGTTTTTCCGGCCTGCGTTTCCGAAAAAGGAATGTTGAATTTCTCGGCGAACCGCTCCAGAACGGAGCCTGCCTCTGAATACCGCACTCCGCCTCCGCAGATCAGAAGCGGCTTTTTGGAAGATGCGATCGCATCCGCAGCCTCAAGGATATCCTCGCTGCAGGGTATCGCCCTCCTGATCCTGTGAATCCTCTTTTTGAAGAACTCCTCCGGATAATCAAAGCTCTCGCCCTGCACATCCTGGGGAATGGCGATGCATACAGCTCCTGTGACAGAAGGCTCGGTAAGAACACGCATAGCCTGGAGCAGCGCGCTCATAAGCTGCTCGGGGCGTGCTACCCTGTCCCAGTACCTGCATACAGGTCTGAAGGCATCCGTTGTTGTTATCGAAAGAGAATCCTCCTGCTCAAACTGCTGAAGGACCGGATCGGGCTGCCTGTTTGAATATGTATCGCTCGGAAACAGCAGAAGCGGTATGTTGTTTACCGTTGCGGTCGCGGCAGCGGTGACCATATTTGCCGAACCGGGGCCTATCGATGAGGCGCATGCGATTATCCTGCGTCTGTTGTTTTGCTTGGCAAAACCGGTCGCGACATGAGCCATTCCCTGTTCGTTTCTGCCCTGATATACCTTCAGGCCTCCGGGATCGGAGCTCAGTGCCTCACCTATTCCAAGTACAAAGCCATGACCGAATATCGTGAAAAAGCCGTCGACGAATTTGTTCTCTACTCCGTCAAAGGATACATACTGGTTATCGAGGAACTTAACAACGGCCTGTCCTACAGTCATCAGCATAATTAGTCCTCCTTATTTTATTTACAAGCCCTGATACACCTCGAGCGCTTCGTGCTCCGCACTCCCGCGCTCTCATACATTCGCAACTCCCGCTTTGCTTCACAAAGCTCCGTTGCTCATGTATGTTCGCTCCATGATACACCTCGAGCGCTTCGTGCTCCGCACTCCCGCGCTCTCATACATTCGCAACTCCCGCTTTGCTTCACAAAGCTC
>CAJOQS010000112.1 GCA_905236925.1 uncultured Lachnospiraceae bacterium
ATATGCTTTTCATAAGCCTCGGTCCTGGCTTCGAAGGCCTTTATCATGCTATCCGCCAGTTCATATCTGTCCTCGGCTTCCTCAAGCCTTTTATCAGCCTCCTGTGCCTTCGCGGTACTGTCGGCGGAAACGAGCTGCTGACCGCATATTACGATCAGCAGGACGATAAAAACGATATCCAGAAACGAGGTCAGATCGATCAAAAAATCGGTTTTTTTCATATGTCCGTTCCTCAGTGGTTTTTCCTGCTGTCTATGAACTCCTGATGGTATCTGTCATTGTCGGCGAACTCGATATTTATCTCGTTGATAAGCTTCGATACGCCCAAAGCAACGTATGCCTTCAGCACGATGGTCATCACAAGAGCGAAAAGAGTCGAGCTTAGAGCCGTAGAAATGGCGCCTGTCATCTGGTCGAGCCCCTGCGCACTGATCTGCATCATAAGACCGATAACTGTACCGAGAATACCCATTGAAGGGAATATCGGAATGATCTGAACCAGTGAATCAACCTTGGCGCACTGTTCCTCAAAATCACGCTTCTGCGCGATAATGTCCTCCTCGTCGATATATCCGGTATCCGCGGATATCGTGGGCAGCCCTTCGGCATCGGTCGTATACTTGCGGTGCTTGACTTCAAAGGTCCTGCGTATCCTGTTCAGCCGCTCCTCAAGAAGCTTTCTGATGCCGGACAGTTTGACCGCGATAACAACTCCGGCAAAAATTATGACAATATTGAAAATGATGCTCACGGCGTCGCCGAACAGCAGACCGAAAAAAGCTTTCATAACAGATTATCCCTTTCCCTTTACGTTAACTTTTGGAAACAACATCGAAGGATCCCACATCATATTATCGACCGGTGCGATAAGAACTTTTCCGGTTCCGCGGTAAACATTCACGAGACCTTCTCCCGAAACGGCGGATCCGACAAGCGTTTTGGTCGACCTCTCCACGGTGAATTTCAATGAATCCGACCAAGCTATCGCCATGCTCCCGTCGACCTTTAAAACGTCATCCTTCAGCTCGACGGTAATAATCTCCTCGCGCGGGACCTTGCTCTCAAGAGCGACTATTCCCTTTCCCGAAAGCCTTGTATTAAACAGGCCCTCTCCTCCGAAAACTGCAGAGGAAACAGTGGTCCTTGCGGCAACGGACAGCTCGACCGTATTCTCGCAGGCCAGGAACATTCCGTCCTCGATTATCATCTTCCCGTCCCAGTCGGCAAGATCCTCCAGCAGAACAAACCTGTATGTGGGCTCAAGCACGACCGCTCCCGTTCCGGTAAACTTGGGCTTGATCGCGGTCTCGCCAGTGACGGTGCTTCCCACGAACTTCTTTACGAAGTCCCCGGCGCCCTTCAGGTCGGTCTCGGATTCGACCGCTCCCATCATCATCTGCATAGCGCCGCGTTGGAGAATGACCGATGAATTGTCCAGATTCGCGATGATCTGACGCTTTCTGACATTCATCTGAGAAGCGAAGTAGGCCATCATTGCGCTGTACTCGTTAACGGAAACATCGTGCTCATATTCATAGACTGAGAAACAGCCTCGCTCCTCGACCTTTCTGCGGAGCGGAGAATCATTTAAGATATCCGATCTGACCATAACACCTACCTCCTCTGTCAGTCGAGCCGCCTAACGCATACACCAACCGCCTGACCGGTCAGTGGCTGAGAAAGCGGAGTACCGGGCCGGAAAACACGCTCGATACGGTATTCCCGTGTGAAATCAGGAGCTTAGCCGTGATCAGTGTTGAAACAAGATTATGCTCGTAGAAGAACCTTAAAATACCGTTCGCCTGAATATGCTCGATCATCTTCGCGCCAAATTCGGTTGCGGCAAAAGCAGGCGCGATGCCGCAGATGACCCATACGATCAGAATACCCTCAGCAAAACCGAAGATAAATCCGCCAAGCTTGTTAACGGTATTCAGTCCGGGCAGCATGAACAGCTTGTTCAGCAGCCCTACACCTATCGCGGACAGAATGATAACAATGATCAGCGTAATGATATAGGAAATACCGGTGATCACCGCGTTAGTCGCCTTCTCGTAGATACTCTCGACCATCTTCTGCCTTGCGGTCTCGATCTCGCCGTTTCTTTCCTCAACGGACTTTTTAAACATCTGTGAAACAGCTTCCGGAAGATTCATACCGTCGATCAGATCGTCAATATCCGCGGAGCTGCCCTCCGGAATATTGGCATCCACCGTAGCCTTGACCTTCTCATAGATCTTATCATAGACCTTATCATTATTTGCCAGCGCCTTAGCCACAGTCGGCGCGAGCATGATCGTAAGCGCAATGATGATGATAACCCCGGCCAAATGCCATACCGAAGTAATAAGACCTCTGCTGCACCCCAGCACAGCCAATCCGACAACTATCAAAGCCAAAACTATAAATGTAACGTTTATAAACTCTGCGTTCATATCTGTTTTCCTCTCCCTAATTGCGACCCGTGCCTCTCATCTTTACTTATATTTTATTCTATCACTCCCTTTGCTTTCGGTAAAGTCTTCCGCCTCTTCATAGAAACAAAAAGGCCACATCACAAACGACCATAACAGTCTTCAAAAGAGTCTGCCCTAGTCAAGCTGATGTAGCCTCTATATATGCATTTGACTATCACTGTGGCTCTACTTTAAGAACCCTGTATCTTCCTCCATCTGACATACTAAAAGTCATCATAAACGGACGCCTTGCTCCGCCGTCAAAGTCCTTTTTCTTCTTGTCATAAGCACTAGAATAGCAATATACATATACGGCATTCTCATCCTTTTCGATTTTTTTTATTTCTATACCACCTGTCGGATGAAAAGAATCAAAAAAAAATACTTTCCCGTTTGCTCGGTATATTTCAGAGCTATTATTTATCTGACCCATAGGCAAGTATGAAACAATGTCTTCAGGTACATCAAAATATTCATCTATATAATCCGACAGCACTTCCACTGAAACAAACGCGCATCCTTCTCTGTCAGTCCATTTTATAAGGTTACTACTATCCGATATCATTTTTGCAGTGCAGAAATAGATTACAGGAAGATAATTATCTTCATTGAACTCATCAAGAACCGGTCCACCGATATAATAATATGCCATCTCCGCTATACTATCATATTCAGTCTCATCCGTCACCATTGTTACATTTCCGTTATTCTTTTTTTCACAGCTGTAAAGAGGAATCATGATCAAAGTCAGCGTAAGGCATAAAGCTATTCGTTTAATTCCAATCATAAATTGCCATCTCC
>CAJOQS010000113.1 GCA_905236925.1 uncultured Lachnospiraceae bacterium
GCGATGGCTATGGAAGGTCGTCAGATATTCGTATTCGGACATCTCGAATATGACAGGATGACTCTCGACACCGAATACCACCGCGATCTGGACAAAGGTCTTCCGATCGACATCCCGAAAAACTACTATCCCGGTGACGATCCCACAAAAAAGCCAGTTCTGAGCTGGCGCGCACACTGCACCACCATGTACTCGAACTGGCTGAATTATTATGTTTATCAGGCCACACCTTATGATGTGGAATCTATCGGACGCTGAGAAAAAACTATTCAAAGGAGCGCGGCTGAAGCGATCAGTCCGCTCCTTTTTCTATTGCTCTTTCGGTCTCGCTCTGGATATTCGGGTCATATGAAAGCATAGGTTCTACATCCTTGCCCTTTATCCTGCGGTCTATGTAGTTCCGTGTCAGCCTGACCACCAGCGGAGACAGCACCAGAAGACCTATAAGGTTGGGGAACATCATAAGACCGTTGAATGTGTCCGAGATATCCCATGCAAGGTTGGATTCTATCAACGCTCCTACGACTACAAGAAATACGAATAACACGCGATATATCCTCGACCATGATATTCCCATCAGATATTCCACCGCTTTTGCTCCGTAGAACGACCATCCCAGAACCGTAGTAAAAGCGAACATTGTTATCGCAAGTGCAACAAACCACTCTCCGGGGCGGCCGAGGCTCATTCCGAAGGCTTTTGCGACCAGAGTCGCGTCATTGATGCCTTCGGGGGCATATCCGGTCGCAAGGTCTATCGTTCCGGAACTCAGAACTACCAGTGCAGTCATGGTGCAGATGACCATAGTATCAACAAATACTTCGGCAATTCCCCACATTCCCTGTCTTACAGGTTCACGCGCACATGAATTGCAGTGAACGATAACGGATGATCCGAGTCCGGCTTCGTTTGAGAATACGCCCCTCTTGCATCCGTTTTTCATCGTGTTGAACAGAAGCTGTACCGCCGTACCCGCCGCACCGCCGGCCAGGGCTTTTCTTCCCATGGAAAGCCTGAATATCGATGCGAAAACCGCAGGTATCGTACCTATGTGCATAACGATGACCACCAGACATCCGGCCAGATATGTGATGACCATGATCGGGAGCAGTTTCTCGGAAACTGCCATAACTCTTCTGATTCCGCCCAGGATGATCAGCGCTGCAGCGATCGTCAGAACAATTCCGATCCACCAGTTTGCCTTCGATATCCCAAGGTAAGTTCCGACATCTATATCCGACAGGAACGCGGATTCGATATTAATGGTGATCTTGTTGATCTGTCCCATGTTTCCTATACCGAATGATGCCAGGATCGTGAAGATACAGAACAGTATACCGAGTACCTTTCCGATACCTTTAAACTGCTTTTTGGCTCCAAGGCCGTCCTGAAGATAGTACATCGGTCCGCCCGACCAGGCGCCCTCGTTATTACGCCTACGGTAATAAACACCAAGGACGTTTTCACTGTACTTTATCATCATTCCAAGGAAGGCAGCCACCCACATCCAGAAAACGGCTCCGGGACCACCTACACATATCGCAGTGGATACTCCCGCAATGTTTCCCGTTCCGACGGTGGCACAGAGTACCGTACAGAATACCCTGAACTGGGAAAGCGCACCCGCATCGTTTACTATGCGTGCTTTCCCGAGCATGATACCGAATGTATTCTTCCACCATTCCTTGATATGCGTGATCTGGAAAAATCCCGTGATAACGGAACAGATCAGTCCTGTTACCATCAGCAGGATCAGTCCGACAGTTCCCCATACGAATCCGTTGATCGCGTCATTGATCTTAATAACTTCGTTCATCATTTATTTCCTTCGTCAAGAATCCTCAGTATCCCGTCATAGTCAAAGTTGCCGATGCATTCACACAGAGCACTGTATTTCTTCTTTTCCGACTGAGGTATCGAGTAATCCTCAAGCTCTTTGACGATCTCCTCCACCGTGTCAATATCCATAGCCTCCGCAGCGTCATGCAGACCTTCGTAGACGCTCTGCATAAGGTATTCATCGGCAACGGGCTTGTCATCGCCGGCTTCTTCGCTATTATCCTGCTCTTCTTCAAATATGCCCGAAAGGAGCTCGCTGTACTTCAGATAGTCCTTCATGAACTCAGGATGATTCTTCTCGATATAGCTTTTGTTTCCTTCTTTACCCGCATTTTCGAGGTTCTGCGCCTTTTCACCGAGCTCCAGTGCTCCTATAAGCCTTGACGAGCTCTTAAGTGCATGAACCTTGATGGTGTAATCGACCCAGTCCTGCGATTCGAAGTAATTGTTGAGCTCCGAAGATTTGACCGGTATTGAATCATAGAAGATTTTCAGTACCGTCTTAAACGCATCCTCAGATCCACTGTTCTGGATCGCTGCCTCTCCGTTTATTCCCTCGATCTGCATGTACCAGGGTGCTTCTTTTCCGTTTTCCGGTGAAGCTCCGTCTGCCCCGGATCCATCCAGCAGATCGTCAGGTCCGTAGCTTAACGGGTCGCTTGTCTCGTCCTCGTTTTCTTCATTGCTCTCTTCCTTCAGATCGCTGAATAATGACGCAAGGTTATACGACTTGTTGCCCTTGACAAAGTACAGTACTCCGAAGGTGCCGGGGCCGCAGTTCGACGAGATAGCCGCGGAAGCTTTCATGAACACGACTTTTTCGAAGAATGCAAGCTTGCTGACCTCGTCCTTGATGAACATGAGTGTTTCTTCCGGAATATCAACATAGGTTATGAACAATATATCCGAATCCGGGATCACATCTCCGGGGAAAGATCTGTGAATATACTTCCTATATGCACGCGTCCTGCTTCCCATCCATACGCCGCCTATACCGTACTTGTCATTATTAAATGACAGGCAGGGGCGAAGGCTGAGCGCATCGGCGACCTTGTTGACTGCCGAACTTACAAGACCCTTTCTGGCCATATACTCGGTCGTATCGATCACGAAACTGCACTTCAGGCGGTGCTTGACCGCTTCAAGCTCCTCGACTATAGCCTCCGCCGAAAGGTTCATCTGGGTAAGCTTATAGGCAATGAGCACGAGGATTCCCGATGCACTCGAAAGAACGGTGGAGTTTACAACCGTAACATTGTCAAATGCCTTCGCAGCCTCCGAAGCTATCTTGTAATCATCACTCATAGCCGAGGTGATCGAAATATGAATGAGATGGTGCGTATTCTTTAATACCGAAGCAAAGAACTCGGTATATGTTGCCACATCGGGAGGTGTTGATACCGCGGTCTTCCCGAGATTGATATGACGGAGCAGCTCGTCCGAATCCATCTGGACTCCGTCCTTGAAGATGCCTTCGTCCGTGCGGATCTTGAAGGGAAGGATCGGTATCCTGAGCTTCTTGACAACCGACTCGGGCAGGTCGCACATGCTTGTCGAGGAAATGACAACAGGTGCCTTTCTCGCGTAGCCGGCGGAAGCATTGATATCCTCCTGCATCCGTGCTGCCTTGTTATGAACGATCAGTTTTTCGGAGCTGATCTGGCGTATGAGCATCTCCTCAAGAGCCTCTCCGGAAACCGGCTTGATAAGATATCCGTCAAAGCCCGCTCTGTTATACAGATCCCTGTTCTCGCTTCCGGCATTGGCGGTGAGAACAACGATCGGAGATGTCCTGTTAAGTCCTCCGACCTGATTCCTCAGGGCTTCAAGACATTCGATACCGTCCATTCCGGGCATCAGATGATCCATGAGGATCGCA
>CAJOQS010000114.1 GCA_905236925.1 uncultured Lachnospiraceae bacterium
CCTGCTCCATCCAGTCCATGGTAGCAGTACCTTCATGAGTATCACCGATCTTATAGTTAACACCGGTATAGTACAGAATACGCTCTGTAAGCGTAGTCTTGCCGGCATCGATATGAGCCATGATACCGATATTTCTTGTTCTCTCCAAAGGATATTCTCTTTCAGCCATATTTCTCCATTCCGTGCGGTACGAGAATTGCCGCACAAATATAAACCATAATACGATTAACTAGCTTAAATGAATTACTGATCTCACTCAGATTACCATCTGAAATGAGCAAATGCCTTGTTGGCCTCAGCCATCTTATGCATATCTTCCTTACGACGTACAGCGGAGCCTGTATTGTTGGCTGCATCCATGATCTCACCGGCAAGTCTGTCCATCTGGGTCTTCTCGCCTCTCTTACGTGAGAACATTGTCATCCAGCGAAGTGCAAGGGCCTGGCGTCTCTCGGGGCGAACCTCGATGGGAACCTGGTAAGTAGCGCCACCGATACGGCGAGCCTTAACTTCGAGAGCGGGCATGATGTTGTTCATAGCTGCCTCGAATACTTCCATGGCATCCTTGCCCGTTGTCTGGGCAACCTTGTCAAATGCTCCGTAAACGATCTTCTGAGCTGTACCCTTCTTGCCATCAAGCATTATGTTGTTGATAAGCTTGGTAACAACCTTGCTGTTGTACATGGGATCAGCCAAAACGTCTCTTTTAGGTGTATGTCCTTTACGCGGCATGTTAAACTTCCCTCCTTAACGAATTTGCAGCATAATGCGCTGCCATTAAATCATAGGTACTCACGATCTTCAATAGTGTTACATGCTCGGATTAATTTATGTTGTGCCTCCAACCGCGCGAGTCAAAAATTAAGCCAAACATTCTTATTCTATTTTAATGATGAGTCTGTTACTGAAACTTTTTATTACTTCTTCTTGGGTCTCTTAGCACCGTACTTTGAACGAGCCTGCTTGCGGTTAGCAACGCCTGCTGTATCAAGAGTACCTCTTACGATGTGGTAACGTGTTCCGGGAAGATCCTTTACACGGCCGCCGCGAACGAGAACAACGCTGTGCTCCTGAAGGTTATGTCCCTCACCGGGGATGTAGCTTGTTACTTCGATACCGTTTGAAAGACGAACTCTGGCGATCTTACGAAGAGCCGAGTTAGGCTTCTTGGGCGTAGCGGTCTTAACTGCAGTACAAACGCCGCGCTTCTGAGGTGAAGATGTCTCAACCGACTTCTTGTTCAGTGAGTTGAAGCTCTTCTGAAGGGCAGGTGCAGTAGACTTCTTTGCAAGAGTCTGTCTGCCGTTCTTTACCAACTGGTTAAATGTAGGCATTAATTATTCCTCCTTCTTGTGATGATACTTATCATTTGTATAATGATTGCGGTTGTCAGCACTTTCCGATACGGTTATTTCTGCATCAAAAATAGTCGCCCACAAAGTGCGCACAAGGTGCATTATAGCGGCAGGGTCGGCAATTGTCAAGGATATTTTCATTTGATTATGATCTTCCTTTGTGATAAACTACTTTAGCGATCATTTTCTGGATCATTCCGGAGGAAATATAATGAGAAGAATTGTTATGATGTTTCTTGCAAACCTCCTGCGTTTGCCCCATATGATAATAGCCACCTACATCATGGCCTCCAGGGCCTCAAGCCGTCCGAAGGAGAAACGCTACCGGCTCCTGCGCTGGATCGTACGCTGCGCAAACTGGGGCGGACGCGTCTCTGTCGAAGCTGACGGCCTTGAAAACCTTCCGTCCGAGGACGGCTACATACTCTATCCGAATCATCAGGGCATGTATGATGTCCTTACTCTTATCAACACGATCGACCGTCCTTTCAGTCCGATCGCAAAGATCGAAACCGCTTCGGTTCCGCTGCTTGGTGCAGTTCTCAGAGTCATGGGTGCCGAATTCATGGACAGGTCCGATGTGCGGCAGTCTCTCAACGTGATCACATCGACCGCCGGAAGAGTTAAGAACGGCGAAAACTTCGTTATTTTTGCAGAAGGCACAAGAAGCCGCAACGGGAACGTCATGAATCCCTTCAAGCCCGGTGCCTTCAAGGCCGCTACCCTCGCACATGCGCCTATCGTTCCTGTGGCTCTTGTGGACTGCTTCATACCCTTCGACCGCAAAACTCTTAAAAGGGTCACGGTTCAGGCGCATATTCTTCCGCCCATACCGTATGAGGAATATAAGGGGATGCACACAAACGATATAGCGACCGAGGTCGAGCGCCGCATCGGAGAGCGCATCGCACAGGCTCTCGCGGAGCGCGGTGAAGTTTGAACCGTGGGATGTGGTGTTTTACATGCAATTTGCAGAGTGGGCGGTGCGCCCACTCTTTATATTTTGGCAGAAACGACTCACCCCCCCGTCGCCATGATCCACAAAAAAGGCACCGGGCAAATTGGCTCGGTGCCTGATTTTTTCATATTATCTTTACTTGTTCGGAGAGTAGATCACTGTCACATCTCTGTGGCACTGAAGGATGCTCGCCGGTACCCGGGGCGTTACGGGGCCGTGCATGAATTTGTCCACGATCTCCTTCTTATCGGGGCCGGATGCGATCAGGATGATCTTCTTTGCCTGCATTATAGCCCACATTCCCATGGTTATCGCCTTGGTGGGAACCTTGTCGCGGCTTTCAAAGAACCTCGCGTTGGCATCGATAGTCATGTCATCGAGCTCGACCTCGTGAGTTGCGGCGTAGAAAACATCATCGGGCTCGTTGAAACCGATATGTCCGTCATGACCGATACCGAGTATCTGGATATCTGTTCCGCCGAGGGAAGCAACCAGCTCATCATAGCGCGCGCCCTCCTTCACGGGATCCGCTGCCTTTCCGTTGGGAACGTTAGTGTTCTTCTTGTCGATATTCACATGATCAAAAAGATTATGATCCATGAAATAGCGGTAACTCTGATCGTTCGTTCCGTCCAGACCTATATATTCGTCAAGGTTCACGCTTCTGACCTTTGAGAAATCGAGCTTGCCTGCCTCATATCTGCGGATAAGCTCCTTATAGGTTCCGACCGGTGTCGAACCGGTAGCCAGACCCAGTACGCAGTCGGGCTTCCCGCTGATCTGCTCCGCGATCATGTCCGCCGCGATACGGCTCATTTCTTCGTAATTACCTGCCTCAATGTACTTCATTGTTCTCCCTTTCCTGTCGACGGTCAGTTTACGCAGGCTGCCGGCGACACAATTACTCACCCATTATACAACAACAGCGGAGCACAGGGCTCCGCCGTTTATTATAATCTTTATATCATCTGTACTCAAGTGGGATTTTCGGTCATCATGCCGTTTCAATTGCATTGGCAGCCTGAAGTCCAAGCTTCTCTACGGCTTCCTCGCGCATCTTGTACTTGAGGATCTTGCCTGCCGCGTTCATCGGGAAGGCATCAACAAAGGAAACGTACCTAGGAACCTTATGCTTTGCCATGTGGGTGCGAACATATTCCTTAAGCTCGTCCTCGGTCATGGTCTCATTTTCCTTTAATACAACGCAGGCCATGATCTCCTCGCCGTAATCCTTGTCGGGAACGCCGATAACCTGTACATCAGCAACCTTCGGATGTGTATAGATAAATTCCTCGATCTCCTTCGGATAGATATTCTCGCCTCCGCGGATGATCATATCCTTGATACGTCCGGTGATCTTGTAATAACCCTCAGGAGTTCTGCGGGCCAGGTCGCCCGTATGGAGCCAGCCGTTCTCGTCGATCGCTGCCGCGGTAGCCTCGGGCATCTTGTAGTAGCCCTTCATGATATTGTAGCCGCGGGCAACGAACTCACCGTCCACATTGTCCGGAAGATCCTCATTGGTCTCGGGATCAACGATCTTGCACTCCACGCCGAAGATCGGGCCGCCGACGGTATTCACGCGGGCCTCGAGGGTATCGGTCGTCTTGCTCATCGTGCAGGCGGGAGACGCTTCTGTCTGACCGTAGGTGATAACGATCTCGGACATATGCATCTTCTCGACAACCTCTTCCATTACCTTGATCGGGCAGGGGCTGCCGGCCATGATACCGGTCCTCATATGTGAGAAATCGGTCTTCGGGAAGTTCTCGTGGCTGAGCATCGCAATGAACATCGTGGGCACTCCGTGGAATGCCGTGATCTTCTCGCGGTTGATGCAGTCAAGGCCCTTTCTCGGAGAGAACGCCGTGATCGGCGACATCGTGGTGCCGTGCGTCATCGACGCTGTCATCGCAAGAACCATTCCGAAGCAGTGGAACATGGGAACCTGGATCATCATTCGATCGGCTGTGGAAAGATCCATTCTGTCGCCGATACATTTTCCG
>CAJOQS010000115.1 GCA_905236925.1 uncultured Lachnospiraceae bacterium
CCCCGCACCGTGCAAGCTTGCACCCACCACCTGAAGGTGGTGGGTTATCTTGTTATCTTATATATCATATTTCTTGAGAAGCATGTCAAGGGCCTCGCGAAGCAATATGGCCTCACCGACGCCTTCACGCTTGGCAAGCTTGGAAAGACGCTGAAGCTGGTCCTGAGTATAATGGCTGGTCTTGGGGATCATCTTCTCCTCCTTTGCCATTGCAACTCTGTTGCGTCCGTTCACCTTGGCACGGTAAAGGGCGCTGTCCGCCTTTCTGATGAGCTCAGCACAGCGGTTGGCATCCGCAAAGGCAGTTGCCATGCCGATGGTCATGGTCTGGCGTACTCCGTCGGGAGTCCTGACATCATAGTTAGTCCTCACTTCGTTCAGAAGCAGGAATACATCCTCTCTTTCAAGTTCGCCCTTATAGATCGCGCCGAACTCGTCACCGCCCATCCTGTATACTGAAGCCTCCACGGGGAGCGACTTTCTGATGTACTGTCCGGCCTCGATGATGATGCGGTCTCCGGTCTCTACTCCGAAATCGCCGTTGATATGGAAGAACTCGTCCAGATCGAACAGTGCAATAACAATGGTCTCACCACCCGCTTCGGCATCTCCTGACAAAAGCTCCGTCAGATCCTTTTCAAACTGATCCCCGTCCGGGAACTTCAGGGCATCATTGACTGCTGTGCGCTTCTTCTCGTTATTCCTCTTGTTCAGCTCCTTGTGATCCTCAACTGTGATCGGACGTGCAACCTCCTCGGCCGCGGCATTCTTCTTCGCCATATTCGTTTCCTCCTGTGATGAACTGTCGATCCCGCAGATCGCTCTTTGATCTGTTTTTGATCCGTTTTCAATGTATTATATTTTGATATTATTTCCGAAATAATATCTGCAACAATTATCTTATATCATATCTCCTTATATTCGTCAACATAAAATATTGCAATATGTTCTATGGTCCCCGGGTATAAAAAAACAGGGGCAGAAATTCTGCCCCCGCTATTACTGTCCCATTTTTTTAAATTATTAGAATATACCCTGAGCCATCATGGCTTCAGCAACCTTCTTAAAGCCTGCGATGTTGGCTCCTGCAACCAGATTGTATCCGAGTCCGTATTCCTCGGCCGCAGCCACCGATGAATCATGAATGTTCTTCATGATCTGATGAAGCTTCGCGTCAACCTCTTCAGCAGTCCAGGATATTCTCTCGCTGTTCTGGCTCATCTCAAGGCCGGAAACGGCAACACCGCCCGCATTGACCGCCTTTGAAGGTGCCACTACCATGTTCTTCTGGCTCATCAGATAATTGAGCGCATCGTTTGTCGTGGGCATATTGGCCACTTCTATGTAGTACTTGACGCCGTTGGCAACGATCTTCTTCGCGGATTCAAGATCCACATCGTTCTGAGTAGCGCAGGGAAGGATAACATCGCCCTTAACACCCCAGGGCTTCTCTCCGGGGAAGAAGGGAACACCGAATTTATCGGCGTAATCCTTGGCCTTGTCACGTCCCGAAGCACGCATCTCGAGCATATAGGCGATCTTCTCGGGTGTTGTGATGCCTTCCTCGTCGAGTATATATCCGTCCGGCCCCGAAAGGGTTATGGCCTTGCCGCCGAGCTCTGCGATCTTCTTGCAGGCGCCCCACGCAACATTGCCGAAGCCCGAGATAACAAAGGTCTTGCCCTTTATATCATCGTTCTCGTGCTTGAATACCTCGTTTGTATAATAAATCGCTCCGTATCCCGTTGCCTCGGGCCTGAGGATCGAGCCTCCGTATGAAAGGCCCTTGCCTGTCATGACTCCGTTCTCGAAAGCACCGCGGATACGTCTGTACTGTCCGTAGAGATAACCGATCTCACGAGCACCAACGCCGATATCGCCGGCCGGTACATCGACATCGGGTCCGATGTGACGGTTCAGCTCGGTCATGTAGGCCTGGCAGAAGCGCATGATCTCAGCATCCGACTTGCCTCTGGGGTCAAAATCCGAACCACCCTTTGCTCCGCCCATCGGAAGTGTTGTAAGGCTGTTCTTGAAGGTCTGCTCGAAGCCAAGGAACTTGATGATTCCGCTGTAAACCGAGGGATGGAAACGCAGTCCGCCCTTGTAGGGTCCGATAGCTCCGTTGAACTGGCAGCGGTATCCCCTGTTGGTATGAGCCATTCCCTGATCGTCGGTCCATGTCACCCTGAAGTAGACAAAGCGGTCAGGCTCGACCATGCGTCCGAGAAGATCGACCTTCTCGTACTCGGGATGCTGGTCGATAACCGGTCCGAGAGATGAAAAAACTTCCTCCACGCACTGCGAGAACTCAGGCTCGTCCCAGTCTCTTTCTTTTACGTGCTTGATAGTTCTTTCAATGTAAGCGTTCATAGAACAAAAATACCTCCTAAAAATTTTTGTAAACCCTAAAATATTTTTATCACATTTTCACAAATAAATCAATACATATCTTATCTTTTTCCGTATTTCACTCCGGTATTTTTTTAAGTCTCAGAACCGTAACCGAGTATGGCGCGGTCTTATAGACGAAGCCGTCCGAGATCCCTTCGCAATAGCCCTTAACAAGCGTTACCTTCTCGTCTTTTCCGACATTGTTGGTATCGTTGGGGTCATTGCCCGAAACCTGCTCCCATACTGCATAGGGATTCAGGGTTCCTGAGTTTCCGATCTCCACCTCGACCGTCCTGGGCTCACCGGTAACGTTGACGAGCTTGATGATGATATCCCCGCTTTCATCGGTGCTTACGACATGATAGCAATCCGCGGCCCCTGTTCTCGCGGAATCGTAGTCAACGTACAGAACACCGTCTATATAGCATTTGACGTTTGTCCCGCTAACCTCCAGCTTCAGCTGATAAGTCTGTCCCCTGGTCAGCTTCAGGCGCTTGGTCGTTCCGTTTAAAGGTCCCGATTTGTTTGCGTCGCTGACCTGCTGCAGGCACGATACCGTATTGGTCCACCCGCCCACGTTCCAGAAGTAGTTGTTTTCCACCCCGCGAACCGCAAAGGGTATGAGGAAGCCCTCGCTTCCGCCGTCGATTCTGGCATCGAGAGTCAGCGTATAATCGGTCCAGCTGCTGTCCCCGAAATACAGGACAGATCCGGTCGTTGAGTATCTGTTTGTATCGGTATAGGTGTTCTTCTGCTTTAAAACGCCGTTTTCAACGCTCCACGCGCCGTCCGTTGCCTTTGTCCATGCCGCCGACAGCGCTCCCGAGGAAAAATCGTCCTCTGCAAGTACATTTCCGGTCAGATTGTCCGTTACCACGATATTGTCGTAGGAAGCCGCGGTATCCCAGGTTCCGACACCGACACATCCCTTAAGGGGCTCCGGTTCCCTTTCCGTTCCCGTAAAAGTCGATCTCAGGAGCTTTGTTCCTGCATTTTCCGCGAATATCTTCTGCATGTAGTAATTCGCGGAGGGTGCGCAGGTGTGATTATTGAACCATATCAGATCCGGCGACCAGTGCGTTGCGGTCGTATTTCCGAAAAGCGGCGCGTAGGCGGCCATTACGACTATGTCTCCGTTGCGCTCGAGGCCTGTCATATATGAGGCCTCCGCAAGAGCCGCCTTCAGGTTGTTGGACTGTGCGGCATATTCTCCGACAAATACCGGGATCGCGCCGCCAAATCTGGCAGTTGTCATATTATCGACGGTTCTCGAGTAATTATTCTCGTCATAGTAGTCGTTATTCTCGAGGAACCACGAAGGTGCGTTGTAATAATGCTGGTCGGTCGCCCCGGCGTAATCCGAAATGTCCTTGCCGGGGTTCTTCTTCAGCCAGTTCGCGGCACGTTTGTAGGACTGCATGTATGATGAGCTTCCCGAATCACCGTCGTCAAGCCCGGCGGAGTATATCAGCTCGATATCTCCGTACAATTCAGGGTCATCCTCTGCGGCTTTTGCGAAGGCTTCAACGAAAGCCTCATAATGCTCGTAGAATTTTACGCCGAACTGCTCGTTGCCTATGGCAATATACTTTAGAGCAAAGGGCTCCTCATGCCCGAGATCGCATCTGACGCGTCCCCATACGGTTGAAGCGTCTCCCCTGCAGAATTCGACAAGGTCGAGCGCATCCCTGACATATCTTTCAAAGCCATCCGTTCCGACTTCCGGTCCGTTTCCGCTTCCCTGTCCCATGCATGCCAGGCCGCAGTTCACAACCGGTACTCCGATCGCTCCGATATCCTCCGCCAGCTGGAAGAATTCGAAGAAGCCCAGACCGTAGGACATAAACGAGGGATACTTGTCATTGGTCTGTCTCTCATCGGTCCAGATATTGATCCCCTGCTTTCTGACCGCAACATCGCCGTATTTTCCATTCCACAGAATGGGCAGGCCGTCCTTTCCGACACCGATCGAGCTCTTCCAGTCATAGGCCGTGGCAAGAGTCGTTCCTTCGATGATACAGCCTCCAGGGAATCGTAAGAACCCGGGGCTCAGTTCTTCAAGCTTCTCCACAAGATCGCGTCTTAAGCCGTTTTCCCTTCCCTTGTAGGTATCCTCGGGAAAGAGTGAGATCATATCAAATGCGACACTTCCGGTATCTATCATGACACGGAGCCTGACTGCCCTGTACGCCGTTTTTGAGGGTGTAAGCCGCAGTTCATATTTCTGCCATTCGGAGGTAAGCGCCTCTATCTTGTCGCTGCAAAGGACTTCATTTCCCTCAAGCAGATCAACGTACACGGGACCTTCATATCCGTTCATAGCCCGTGCATAGACGGAAAATCTGTACCCCTCGCCTTCCTTCACATACATTCCGTCCAGCCATCCCGGGTTGGAAGCTCCTGCCGGATCGGTTTTTTCATTGGTGATCACAAGATAATTGGGATTGTTCTCGTTCAGATAAGTTGCCTGATCGTTCTTGACGACCTCAAGCCCCGCCTTGTTTACCGCGGTCCATCCGTGAAGCTGGTCGTTCGCCGCGTATTCGGTAAACTCAAAGGACCTGTTTTTCACCATTTCGGCATAAAGGCCCCCGTCTGCGGCAAAGTTGATATCCTCGAAAAAGATTCCGAAAAGAGTGTCGCTGATATCGTGAACCTCATCCGCAGAGTCTATCACAAGACGGTAATCACTGTTCCCCGCGCCCGTGGCATCGGTATTCGCAAGGATCTCCTCTGCCGGAGGCGGAGTTACTTCGATCGCTGCCGGGGGCGTAGGTGTGATCTTATCTTCCGTCGGGTCGTCTGCCTTACGTCCGCACGAGGCAGCTGTCATCACAGTCATTA
>CAJOQS010000116.1 GCA_905236925.1 uncultured Lachnospiraceae bacterium
AATGCAGATGAAGGTCGGGCTGACCTTTGCGTGCATGAATCTAAAGAAACTGGCAAGGATAATGGACAAGAGGGGGCTGTTTGGAGGGCCAGATAGTCCGAATAAAGCAAAAAGAACGATCATTTCATTACTAACAAAGATAAAAATCGGTTTTGGGGCATTCCCAAAACCGATTTTGTCTTCTCTCTGAAAAGTGCGCCGATGCGCACTTTTTTATATTGGTTGAAATACTTTTATTTCTTTCTTCTGATAAGAGCGTAACCGACAACGGCACCTGAGCATACAAGTCCGGCAACCGTAAGTCCGAGAGGGAAATCATCGCCTGTCTTGGGAGTTGAATCCTTCTTGCCGGTACCCGAACCCGAATTGTTGGAGGGCTTTGAGGTAGGTGCTGCGGTAGGAGCCTTTGTGGGAGTCTTTGTAGGCGCGGCTGTGGGCTTGGGCGTAGGAGTGGGAGTGGATTCTTCCTCTTCCTCCTCCTCTTCCTCCTCTTCTTCTTCCTCTTCTTCCTCTTCTTCTTCCTCCTCTTCGTACGAATCGGGATTATTGTATACGAATCCGTATATCGTACTGTAATCGGTAGCGGAAGTCATTGTCATCTTTATGTAGAAGACTTCGTCGATCTCGTAGAGCTGGAGAGGATAAACCTGACTGAGCTTGCCCGATGAGAGCTTGTAGAATGCGCAATCCTCGGGGTGTTCCTGTGTGTCCACAGGAAGAGGGAAGTAGATCTCGAGCTTCTGATTGGTAACGGACTTTTCATCGCCTTCATCGTCGGTCATGTAAAGAAAGACCTTCATGTAGCAGATGTAGTCCTCTTCGTAGGAGATATTATTCTTGTCAAGAGCGTTGATGAAGGGCTCCTCGGCAGGCTCGGCATCAAAATTCAGATAGTACGGGTCGACATCTGAAACCGACGAAGTGAACTTTGCGAAGACATCGTCCGAGATCGGATCGGGAAAATTATCGGTGTAGAGGTTATAGACCTCGTCGTCGATTGTTACCTTGGTGGCTCCGGCAGCCCGGACAGCCCCGGCCGGTATGACAAGCGCGATCAGAAGAAGAAAGCAGACCGCAGCCTTCAGAAAATGGTTTTTCATGTTAATCCTCCCGGTTTCCTATTATCTTTCGGTACCTGCTATCTTTCTTGCCACAACCACGAAACGTCCGTCCTCAACGGAATATTCGCAGGTCGAGAGCGTCAGCAGATAGTCCGAACTGATTGCGGATGCCTCGGTCTCATATAGGGACATGCCGCGAATGGTATCGTAGTAATCGTAAAATTCCTGCTCGGAATCAGCCTGTATGAAATTATAGAACTTGAAGGAGTTGTCACCGACATAGCTGATGTTGGATTTGAAAACGGCGACTATCTCATACAGAGCTTCCTCGTATATTGTATCAAATCGGATGAATTTGTGTTTTTCGTAATAGCTCCGGCTTTCATATTTCAGAAGATCGGCGAACATTGCACCGCTTTTCATATTGTGGCCGTAGATGATCATATTCGTGCTCGGCAGACGTGTTATGCACCTGTTGTCGAGGAAGGGGAGACCGCTTTTGGCATCCTCCCTGTAAAAATTCCGGTAGAGGTAGTATTCCTCGTCGTAGACCGTCTGCATGACGGGATAATCGACATTCGTGCCCTCGATGCTGATCCAGCCCACTATGTCGGGGTTGAGGTCATACAGGGTCTTGTACTTGTCGAGAACCTCCTGATGACCCGCACCGGAATTGTCCGACGCTGCAACATACCTTCCGGTTTCGAGATCCTGTGCAAGCGATACGGATGATTCGCCGATCATTGATTTTAAGGAGGCGTTGGCAAGCGATTCCCTGTAGGCGGAGATAGAGTAGACACTCAGCCGGATCGCGCAAATTATGAGGATGATCACACTGATGACTATAACCAGCAGCAGGATCAGCCTTTTTCTGACAGTTTTGCTTTCTGACATTTTTCTATATCCGAATTTGCTTTCATTTTCTCATACATATCAATTCTACTATATGTAGTGGTGAATGGCAAGCGGATATACTATTTTTTGTTAATTCTGATCGCACCGAGACCGATACCGGTCAGAACCCAGAAAACAGGCGCAACTGCGATGGTTGAGTCGTTGAAGACGGCGGCGGTCAGATAGCCCGCGCTGCCGGAAAGGATCGCGCATATAATGCCTCTTGTGAAACCGGAACTGTCGGCTCGGGCAGTACTGAAGCAGCATGAAGCCGAACGGACCATGAAAATGATGCAGTATACCAGGACGGCAGCAAGGGACAGCAGGCCTGTCTGAACGGCGATCTGAAGGTACATGCAGTGAGGCTTCGTTACAACATAACCCCAGTTGTCGCTGTTGTGGCTTGCTGCGAAATCCGAATTGGGATATTCGAATACGAAGGTATCGGCTCCGCTGCCGAGGATCACATGCTTTTTCAGAAGGGGCAGGGTCCTTGCCCACAGATAACCGCGTCCCGTGGCAAGCTTGCCGTGCCGGTCGAGCCATTCACAGGATTCACTGATCGAATGCTCGATATATTTACCGTAAGGCGTATAGAGAAGATATCTGTTTTCTTTATTTGCAAAGAACCAGCTGCGGGAGGCAAAAACATAAAAGCCGATGGTCTCGTCATCGAGCTGTGCGGGAGCTATCGAGATGCCGGAGAAACGCACGTCTTCCACAACAAGCCTGTTGTCGGCGTTAAGGGACATATAGAGGTCGGTGCCGGAGTCATCCCTGCATGAGAAGCGCTGTCTTTCCGGCTCAAAGCTAATTGTAATACCGTTTCCGCGGTATACGATCCTGACACCGTCCGAAAGAGTTTCAATGCCTGTAACATCGGGGACGGTCTCCTCGAGATCGAACACGGCCACGATCCTGCTCAGATAGTCATTGCTGCCAAGAAAAACATATAGTGAAAGGATCAGAAGAAACGCGCCCGAAAGGGAGAGTATCAGTTTCTTGCGGCCTTCTCTGCAATAATATGCGCAAAGTACGGCAAGAGATATTATCAATCCGACGAAGCCTGTTTTGGAGCCTGAACCGAAAAGGCAGATCAACAGCGCAAAGGCAAGGATCGCATAGAGCGATTTCAGCAGCGTCCGCTTTGAATGGAAGGCCATGAACAGCACGAGCGGAAGTACAAGGGGTACATACGAACCGACATAATTGGGATTGGAGAAGGTCATGAAAACCCGCCAGATCCTGAATTTATGACCGAATTCACCGCCTTCGGCGCTCAGCTGGCTGTAGTATTTTGAGGGGATGGTAAGCCACTTGCCGAGAGCAGTGTCAAACAGATCGTGATCAGCGGCCTGAAAAAGACCTATGACTGCGAGCAGAGCGGCACCGATTGAAAGCGCGGCCGCAAGAATATGTATGTCCTTCTCATCCTCGATCATCAGGAAGGCATAATATGCCGCTATGACATATCCGAGGACAGCAAATGTCGACTCGAACTGTTCGAAGGAACCAGTCATCGGAAAGGGCTGATAACGGGAAAGGATACCCGAAAGAAGC
>CAJOQS010000117.1 GCA_905236925.1 uncultured Lachnospiraceae bacterium
AATCCTTCCCGCACACGGCAAAGCTGCGTATCCCGTACCGCGCATATACGTTGAGCTGCGAACCGTAGTCCGCGACAAACAGGTGCCCGCCGCGCCTCTGTATCGTATGATGCGTATAGTAGAACAGCTCCGAAGCGTCAAAGCGGAGTATCGTGTCCATATCGAGATAATACTCGAAGTACCTGTGTCTCAGATATATCGGGCCAGCGCAGTAGATCCCGTTATCCCTGAGGTTGATGAGCGAGACCCACTTGTCAAGCGGAAGCCTGCTGTTCTCATCAAAATCCAGTATTGTGAGGCCTCTTCCCTTTTCGTCCCGCAGAAGCATGTTTCCGGTCTCGTAGGCTTCGTTCGCCTCCTCGGGAGTATCAAAGCTGCCGAGACTGATATGCTTGGACCTGTATGTCAGGGACGCGCGGTAATACGGTGTTCCGTCTTTCTTTTTCGCCGGGTACACTCCCGGAAGCTTCTCTTTCCCGGTCATATCGAAACCCCTTAATAGTTTGTCTTCTTCCAGCTTACCGCGGATTGCGTCACCTTGACCGAATCCTCGCCGTAAGCTTCCTTAAGGCCTGTAAGAAGCTCTTCGCAGATCGATGTAGTCATCGACATCGGAAGCTCCTTCATGCACTTTTCGGCCTGACAGTAGATCACCACCGCGTCATTGCCGTCATAGGCGCATACAGTTTTTGCAACATTGTCCTGCTCAGCCTGATATGCCGCAACATCAGGGAATTTGATCCAGAGCTTTCTGGGCAGCTCGTCAAGATCCACCATATCCTGGAAGATCAGCTTGCCTCCGCGCTCCTCTTCGACGCTCACGCGGCCCTTTATCAGCACCTTCTTATCTTCTCTGAATTCCTGACGCCGCTTTTCGAAATCCCTCGGAAATACCAGAACCTCCACGGTTCCGTACATATCCTCGACCGTCAGAAATGCCATAACGGTATTCGACCTCGTGGTCTTAAGCAGAACATTCACTATGATCCCGCCGATTACCGCTCCAGCACCGTCCTCGACACGGGTATTGCCTGTTTCGTCATCGATCCTGAAATCCGACGAATTGGCGGTCACATTCTTCTCAAGGGCGTTGCTGTACATGTTGAGCGGATGCCCGCTGATGTAAAAGCCCAGCACTTCCTTTTCGAAGGTAAGTATCTCCTCGCTCGTGTAATCCGGAATGTCCGGAAATACTACCTCATTCTTAAAATCTTCCGAATCCGAACAGATATCAAACAGCGACATCTGTCCGGTAACAGAATTCTTGCGTTCCTGTGCAGTACTGTCTATGATCTGGGCGTAGGTCATCATCTTCTGCCGCCTGCTGCCGGGAAGCGAATCAAACGCGCCGGCCTTGATCATATTCTCGATGACTCTCTTGTTAGCCTCCTTGGAGGTCATCCTGATGATGAAATCCTGAAGGTCTCTGAAGGGTCCGCCCTCTTTTCTGTCCTGAACGATACCCTCGACAACTCCGATTCCGACGCCCTTGATCGCAGAAAGCGCATATCTGATGGCGTCCCTTCCGTCGGCAGTTCTGACGGCCGAAAAAGCGACATCTCCCTCGTTTATGTCGGGCGCGATAAGCTCTATGCCCATCTGCTTGCCGGCATAGATATATCCTGCAACCTTGTCCGACTGGTCGAGCACCGAGGTAAGGAGCGCAGCCATAAACTCCGCGGGATAATATCTCTTAAGATATGCGGTCTGGTAAGCCACGACCGCGTAGCAGGTAGCATGGGCCTTGTTGAAGGCATACTTCGCGAAATCAGTCATCTCATCAAAGATACGGTTTCCGACCTCTTCGCTGATGCCTTTGCCGGCGCATCCCGGAACATTCTCCTCCGCGTTGCCGTATACGAAGTTCTGCCTCTCACGGGCCATAACGTCGGCCTTCTTCTTGGACATCGCGCGCCTTACGAGATCGCTGCGTCCGAAGCTGTATCCGGCCAGGTCACGCACTATCTGCATAACCTGCTCCTGATAGACGATACATCCGTGAGTAGGCTCGAGGATCGGCCTCAGCTCGTCACATTCGTAAACGATCGTGTCCTTTTCCTGCTTGCCCTTGATATATTTGGGGATAAAGTCCATGGGCCCCGGTCTGTACAGGGCTATTCCCGCGATGATATCCTCTATGTTTTCGGGTTTTAGTTCCTTCATGAAGGCCGTCATTCCGGCGGATTCAAGCTGAAATATACCTTCCGTGTGTCCCGACGAAATCAGGTCATAGACCGATTTGTCGGAGTAATCTATCTTTTCTATGTCGAAATCCGGATCCTTGCTCGAATTACTTATCGCTTTTACCGTGTCATCGATGACGGTCAGGTTTCTGAGTCCGAGGAAGTCCATCTTCAGAAGACCGAGCTCCTCGAGCGTGGTCATCGTATACTGGGTCGTAATGACATTTTCGGTCGACCGCGAGAGCGGGACAAATTCATCTACAGGCGCGGGAGCTATTACAACGCCCGCGGCATGGATGCCCGTATGTCTCGGAAGCCCTTCGAGCCTCAGCGAGGTATCGATAAGCTGCTTTGTCTCAGGTTCGTTCTCATATGCCGATTTAAGATCGGGATTGGATGCGAGCGCCTTATCAAGAGTGATGCCGAGCTCCTTCGGAATCATCTTGGCTATCCTGTCGACGTCGGCATAGCTCATATCGAGAGCTCTTCCGACATCCCTGATAACGGCCCTTGCCTGCAGTGTTCCGTAAGTTACGATCTGAACCACATGATCCTTGCCGTATTTCTCCATGACATAGTCAATGACCTCCTGCCTCCTTTTGGGGCAGAAATCAATATCTATATCGGGCATGGTCACGCGCTCCGGATTCAGGAAACGCTCAAAGACCAGATTATAGGGCATCGGATCGATCTCGGTGATCTTGAGGACATAGGATACTATGCTTCCGGCCGCGCTTCCGCGCCCGGGTCCCACCGGGATGTCATGTGTCTTGGCAAAATGTATGAAGTCCCACACTATCAGGAAATAGTCAACAAAGCCCATGTTCCTGATCGTATCGAGCTCGTATTTCATGCGCTCCGAGAGTTCCCGGAACATCCCGTCGTCCAGATCCGGATACCGCTCCTTCAGGCCGTCGCTGCAGAGCTTTTCAAGATAGGTCTCGGAGGTAAAGCCTTCGGGTACTTCAAAATGAGGCAGCTTGTAGTGGCCGAATTCAAATTCAACCTCGCAGCGCTGCGCTATCCTGTGCGTATTTTCAAGGGCTTCGGGGGCATAATTGAAGAGCTTTTGCATCTCTTCTTCGGATTTCAGAAAATACTGGCCGCCCTCGTAGCGCATCCTGTCCTGATCGGTAACACGCTTCTGCGTCTGAATGCAGAGCAGTATGTCATGTGCGGCGGCATCATCCGCGTATGTGTAATGGACATCGTTCGTTGCCACAAGATCGATGCCCGTTTCCTCATGAAGACGGAGTATCTGGCTGTTGACAAGCTGCTGGTCCGCCAGTCCGTGATCCTGCAGTTCCAGGAAGAAGTTGCCGTGTCCGAATAAGCGGTCATATTTTAATGCCGCGGCCTTGGCATCCTCGTATCGGCCCTTCAGTATAAGCCCCGGGATCTCGCCCGCAAGGCACGCGGAAAGAGCGATTATGCCCTCATGATATTTTTCAAGAACCTCGTCATCCACACGCGGCTTGTAGTAAAAGCCTTCGGTAAACCCGCGTGAAACTATCTTGACGAGGT
>CAJOQS010000118.1 GCA_905236925.1 uncultured Lachnospiraceae bacterium
CGCGGTCGGATCCATCTGATATACGATATCGAGGACCTGAACCATTTCCTTTCGTGAAACTACACAATACAAAACCTTCTTGTCAAGATGCGAGAACATTCCCTCTCCGTCGAGTCCGGTAACTCCCCTGTCGAGCTTCACAAGTATCTCGTCCGCTATCTCGCGCGCCCTGTCCGAAATGATATATGCGCACTTCGCGAATTTGAAACCGTCAAGAAGGCTGTCGGATACCTTGCTCGTGATATATACGGCGATGGTGGCATACAATGCGGCCTTCAGGCCGAAAACGACCGCACCGAAAAGGACTATCAGGCCGTCGATGAAGAATATGATCTGGGGCACCGTAAGATACGGCCTGCGGTGATGCACGAGCATCGAGAGCATGTCTGTGCCGCCCGTTGTGGACATCGTGTGGAGCACCAGTCCTATTCCGATTCCGGAGAGCAGGCCTCCGAATACGGCTGAAAGAATATAATCAGACTCGAAGATCGCCCATCCCGGAAGCACTGCCAGGAAAAATGTCAGCGAAAGCGTCGCGAACAGTGTTTTTGAAACATACTTAAAGCCGAATACCTTGAACGATATCAGGAAAACCGGCACGTTAAAAAGCAGGTTCGTTACCCAGATGGGGATTCCGCCCTCGACAAGATCCTTCGAATAATACTTGATCGCTATGCCCAGACCAGTAACTCCTCCGGTGATCATCTCCATCGGATCATAGATGAAGTTGATCGCGATCGCCATCAGAAAAGTACCGACCAGAATCAGTATGATATCCTTAAGCTGACTCCTTTTCGTGAAAAATGCGTCTATACGATTACTCAATTCTGTATCCACCCTTTACATAGATTGTCATATTGCCCGAAGCACTCACTCCGCTGTTTCCGCCTATTCCCATGAAAACAGTGTAGAGGACCGCGGATGTGCCCGATGGGAACATCTCCGCTCCGGTAAGGCTCATCATTCCGGAGGTTCCGACCACCATACCGTTTCCGGAATATACGACCAGCTCACTTCCGTCGTTCAGCAGAAGCTTCTGTCCCTTTGAGATGCTGACGCGCGCGAAGCCCTCCGTTCCGGACGAGGTTCCGCCCGAGCTTTTTCCGGTAAGCTCCTCAAGCCTTGATTCAAGATAGCTGAGCGTTACAAGCGGATCCTTCTGGCTTCCCGGCTCGGCATTGCCGGCGCCGAAAACAGTCCCCGCGCCGAAGGCCGCCAGTATGACAAGCACCAGCGCGACTGCCGTGAATATCTTTTTTTTCGTTTTCATTCCTGCCCCCTCCGGGTATCGGTGTTCACTTATTTGTACAGTATCCCGTAAAGAATCGCTCCGGTTCCGTTGGTATCAAGCTCACAGCTCTCGTTCTTCTCGATAACGGGCGCGTCATAGAAGCTCACATCGGCTTCACCGAGCGAATCGTACACATCGAGGTACCTGAGCCTCTGGCTGGTTTCCCAGTTCGTTACGGCTCCGTCCAGAGTCTTTTCGATAAGGCCCTTGACGCTTCCTTCCGTTCCGTAATCCGCTGACCTTGCCTGTTCTGTGCTCAAAACAAACCCTGCCTTAAATCCGTCCGGCGTATCCTTTATCGAAAGGACCTCCTCTAGTACCACATCGGTAACCGATGTATAGTAAAGAACATTGAAGTTGATGAGTTCGCTTATGATCCGCCTTCCGGCGTCAAATGCCTTATTGTTCTGGTAATACCTGTACAGTTCCGAAAATGTTACAGTCTGCGGAAGTTCCGTATTGTCCGGGGTCAGTTCGCCGTAGAGCCTGCTGCTCATCGTATATGAGACCTCCGGCGCGATCCTGATATAATCAAGCCTGCCCTCCCGGGCGCGCAGGATCTCCACGAGGATATTTTCTATCCTTCCGGTCTCCGAATTCAGTTCAAAAACAAGGTCCACCGGCGTCATGCTGATCACATCCGATGTTATCGGAGCTTTTTCTCCGTTCTCCGGATCATCCGTATTCTGCCCGGTAATGTCCGTGCCGCCTCCTTCGGGAGAAGACAGCTTGTTCTTAAAGCCGCGGGCCGCAATATACCCCGCCGCCGCGGCCAGCAGAACCAGTGTCACGGTAAGTATGATGCCGAGTATCCTGCTGCTGCCGTCTTTTTTATTATTCTTATGGCTGTCAGTCAAATCATGTACCCCTTGCTATTACTGCCATCCGCCGTCCATTGTTATTATCTGCCCGGTAAGATAGTCGGACTGCTCCGTAAGCGACCTTACAAGGACCGCGACCTCCGAGGGATCGGCGAACCTTCCCGCAGGTATCTCCTCGCACAGCTCTGCCCGCTCATCTTCCGTAAGGCACCTGTTCATATCCGTTTCTATACATCCGCACGCCACGGCATTTACGGCTATATGCGAAGGCGCAAGCTCACGCGCCAGAGCCTTCGTGTAGGAATTGACGCCGCCCTTCGTCGCGGAATACGCGGCCTCGCAGGACGCTCCGGAATTGCCCCACACCGAGGAAATGTTGATTATCCTTCCTCCCCCGGCCGCAAGCATGCCCGGGACCGCGGCCCTGCAGCAGTAGTGAACCGAGGAGAGATTGGTCGCCATGATCCGGTCCCATTCCTCGTCGGTCATATCCTGAAACAGTCCCCTGTATGAGATCCCTGCATTGTTGACAAGAATATCAATATTTTGTCCCGCCTTTTTGCCTATTTGTTCAAACATGCTCCTGACAAATGCAGGATCCCCGACATCTCCGGCTATCGCCTCTATCAGCCCGGCGCTGCCGTTCTCGCGCCTGACCGCTTGCAGGAGCTCAAGGCTTTCCTCCAGCGCTTTCCCTCCGTTCAGGGAATTCACGAAGAGATTGCAGTCGGCCTTCGCAAACTCCGCGGCTATGGCGCGTCCGATGCCTCTTGAGGCACCGGTCACCAGAATGTTCTTTATCTTCATAAAGTTCAGCTTTCCCGTTAATAAACGATTCGCATCGTCCCCTCACACCAACATTTTATTTTATCATCCCACAGCGAGGGCTGTCAAATGCCGCACTCCCCGCCGGACCGCCGGTCACGCCCGTTTGACTGCGGGCGATTTTATCTATAAAATAACAGCATAGCCATTCTACATAAGATCACAGGTGAAGCATATGAACAAGCAGAATGTTATTGATTTCTTTAACAGCCTTGCACCCACATGGGACGCGGATATGATTCGTGACGACAGCAAGGTCGATATCATAATGAAAAATACCGGAATCAGACAGGGCTGTTCGGTACTTGATGTCGCGTGCGGCACCGGCGTTCTGATCCCGGATTATATCGCCCGCGGTGTTTCACACATTACCGCCATCGATATATCTCCCGAGATGATACGCCTCGCCCGGCCCAAGTTTTCCGACCTTGTTGATTCCGGCAGATTGGAGTTCATTTGTAATGATGTGGAAGAGTATCCCTTCAGAACGAAATTCGACTCGATCCTTGTTTACAACGCATTCCCGCATTTCCCGGACGGGGAAAGGCTCATCGCCCGTCTGTCCGGTTTGCTTGCCGACGGCGGATGTCTGAGCATCGCCCACGGAATGAGCCGTGAAGCTCTGAACCGCCACCATTCCGGGCGGGCCGCCGATGTTTCCGTCGGACTTATCAGCGCAGAAGAGCTTTCTTCGATCTTCGGGAAATACCTGTCCGTAACGACTTTGATCTCGGATGACAGCATGTACCAGGTATCCGGCACAAAGCGCTCCTGATCACCTGTCCGGCATGATATCAGAGCATAGCCTTAAGCTGTTCAACAGCCGTCTTTATCATGTCCGAGAGGCTCAGATTCTCCGTTCCCACGACAAGATTGTTGCAGTGGCTTACCGGAAGCATAAGCTTAACCGCTCTGCTCTGTCCGATCGC
>CAJOQS010000119.1 GCA_905236925.1 uncultured Lachnospiraceae bacterium
AGAAATAATCCGTGTACTGCCGGTAAACGACTACGATCTTGTTAGCGCCGAGCGTTGTGATCTTCTCGTCGGAGATCGTGTATTCCCCGCGGGCAAGGCGCGTCTTAGAGCCGTCGTTATATACAGCTTCAACGTAAACTTCATCAAAATTGATCTTCTCACCGACTTCAACCGAGAACCCGGTGTAATAGGCAGTTATGCCCGTCAGCTCCAAAGGTATTTCCGGTGTGGGAGTAGGAGTTGCCGTCGGAGTAGGTGTAGGTGTAGGCGTGGGCGTGGGGGTGGGAGTAGGTGTGGGTGTAGGTGTCGCCGTAGGAGTAGGGGAAGGTGTCGGTGTGGTGGTCGCAGCAGCGCCGCTCGTTACCTCCGCGGAAGCACCCGATGTTACCTCTACCGAGCTCGGAGAGGCAACCAGAGTAACCGCTCCCGAAGGGGCAGTTCTGCTCTTTTTCGCAAACGAATTCTGCGGCATATCTACGGCAACCGCTCCGAAAAGCAGCGCCATCGCCACCAGAAATACAATCAGGTCCTTCCTTTTTCTCATCATATATAAACCCCCTGTTTCGGGCATAATTCGACACTTCTGCATTTATATCGGCAAAAGGCTTTCAAAAGTTTATACCTTTACCTTGAATCTTGGCGGAGTGAATTCTATAATAAAGCAAAACACGAAGGGACGGACAGATCATGGACTATAATGCAGCAAGTCTTCAGTTATGTGAAACAAACCACGGAAAACTGACGGTAACCCCCGTCTGTGCGATAACCGACCGCGATTCGCTCTCGACCGCATACACTCCCGGTGTTGCCGAACCGTGCCGCGAAATCCACAAAGACAGGCATAACGCGTACAAATATACGATAAAAAGCCACACCGTAGCCGTTGTTTCCGACGGTACCGCCGTTCTCGGGCTCGGCGATATCGGCCCCGAAGCCGCCATGCCCGTTATGGAAGGCAAGGCTGTTCTCTTCAGGGAATTCGGCGGTGTTGACGCATTCCCGATCTGCCTGGATACAAAGGATCCCGAGGAAATCATTAAGACCGTCACGTATTTGGCGCCCACTTTCGGCGGGATCAACCTCGAGGACATTTCCGCCCCGAGATGCTTTGAGATAGAAACCAGACTTAAAGAAGAGCTGGACATTCCCGTTTTCCATGACGACCAGCACGGAACCGCGATCGTA
The DNA here is from genome assembly GCA_905236925.1 of uncultured Lachnospiraceae bacterium. Classification (GTDB taxonomy): domain Bacteria; phylum Bacillota; class Clostridia; order Lachnospirales; family Lachnospiraceae; genus RUG11977. The sequence goes on from CAJOQS010000119.1 coordinate 1,186, forward strand.
GTGACCGCAGGTCTGATCAACGCCTTAAGGCAGGTTAAAAAGGAATGGAGCGACATAGGGATCGTCATCAACGGCGCCGGTTCGGCAGGTATTTCTATCTGCCGCCTTCTAATGCAGATGAACCCCGGCGATATCATCCTCGTCGACAAGGCAGGCGCGCTCTGCCCCGGTGAAGAATGGATGAATCCGGTTCAGGCAAAGATGGCCGAAGTCACCAACAAGGACCAGCGCAGGGGAACCCTCGCCGATGTGATGAAGGGTGCTGACGTGTTTATCGGAGTTTCAGCCCCGAAGATCGTTACAAAAGAAATGGTTTCCACTATGGCCAGGGATGCCATCGTCTTTGCCATGGCCAACCCCACCCCCGAGATCATGCCTGAGGACGCAAAGGCCGGCGGCGCACGCATTGTTGCAACCGGCAGGAGTGATTATCCCAATCAGATAAATAATGTACTTGTTTTTCCGGGTATCTTCCGGGGCGCTCTCATGGTCGAGGCGAAACAGATCGTTGAGGAGATGAAGCTTGCCGCTGCACGGGCAGTAGCCTCGCTGATCTCGGACGGGGAGCTTGCCGACGATTATATCATCCCCTCTCCCTTCGACAAGAGAGTTGCGGATGTTGTTGCCTGCCGCGTAGCGGAGGTTGCGGAGCAGCTCGGTATCGCCCGCCGTCCCGGCATCAGGACTCTCGGAGATTGATAAAAAGAATTTTTACGCTCTGCTGCTCTATACTCATTGGCAGTAAAGTGATTAAAGAAAAGGAGATTTGAGGATATGGAAGATTGTATTTTCTGCAAGATCGCAAACGGTGTGTTCGGCTCGGCAACGGTTTACGAGGATGACGATTTCAGAGCGGTTCTCGACATCGCGCCTGCCGCAAAGGGTCATGTTCTGATCCTTCCCAAGAAGCATATGGCCGACCTGCTCGCGATCGAGCCGGATGTGGCCGAAAAAGCGCTCAAGCTCGCTTCGCGTATCGCGAAGGCTCAGAAGAAGGCTCTCGGATGCGACGGCATCAATATGCTTCAGAACAGCGGTGAGGCAGCATGGCAGTCAGTATTCCATCTGCATATCCACCTGATCCCCAGATATAAGAACGACGGTGTGATAATCCCCTGGAAGACCCTCAGCTACGCGGACGGCGAAGCAGATGAATACGCAGCCAGGATCAGGGCCGAGATAGAATAAGAACGCTTCAGCACGGCGATGTCCGGATATTCAGTTCACACTCGGATACAGTCTGGCCATTCATGGTCAGGCTGTATCTGATCGTAATGTCCATTTCCGGGAAATCCCCGTTCAGACTGATGCTTTTTGTTTCGATATCGGTGTCAAAATTCCCGTACGGAGTTGGATAGATGCATGAGGTGCAGCTTCCTTCCGTAAACTCCATCACCGATGAGAGCTTTCCCGACCTCGTTACAACGGCGCGCCCGGGAGACAGCTTTATCAGGGTGTTCAGGCCGTCGTGGTCTATATATCGAACGTAGTGAAGCCCATCCGCAGACTGAAGGGAGCCCCTGCATTCTACAGCAGTAGGCTCGTCGGAAATATCCCTTTGCAATCCGGCTATCCGGATAATAACATCCCTTTTCATCGGCTCTCCCTTCGTAAGTAAAAAAGTACTTGCTTTTTCTGCGGGGCGTGTGCTATAATCGCAATGTTGTAAAAACAGCAAATGCGGAAATGGCGGAATTGGCAGACGCGCACGGTTCAGGTCCGTGTGAAAGCAATTTCATGAGGGTTCAAGTCCCTTTTTCCGCAGTAAAGACCATCACTGTCCGTGATGGTCTTTTTTCATCTTACAATGCATTTGCTTCTTACCGGACAATTCCTTCATATCCGATGTCATCTTATATCATACACACTTCTTACACTGATACCTTCTGCCGATCCTTTAAGGATCTTAACTTTTCTTTCTCCGCAATTTAA
>CAJOQS010000120.1 GCA_905236925.1 uncultured Lachnospiraceae bacterium
ACAACATCGGTGCCAACGACAGCTCCGTGGCAGGTCAGAACATCATCAACGGACTGACCTTCGCAAAGAACGGAAGAGGCGGAGCACAGATGAACAAGCTCTACATGATCCCCTGGAACAACCAGTTCAGGGCGATCCTGGGAGGCGCGTATTTCATAGGCTACAACTATGTTTGCAAAGGGCAGGACACCCTTTATTTCGAGCGTTTTAACGTTGTTACGGACGGTGCATATACACCCTATACGCACCAGTATATGACCAATGTGGCAGCCGCAAGCACGGAAAGTACTTCAACGGCCCGCGGATACGCCGAGATAGAGGATATGGCTCTTTCATTCAGCATCCCGGTATATCTTAACATGCCTGAGAATGTCTGCACCGCACCGGAGAAGGCATACAACCCCAATAACTGGCTCAAGAGCCTTTCGGTTTCCGACCAGAACGGGGAGAAGCTTGCTCTTACACCCACCTTCGATCCCGAGGTCAAGTCGGGTTATTCGATCTTTGTGGAGAACGGAACGGATTCGGTCAAGATAGGCGCGAAGACCGCCAGCGACAAGGCTACGGTTTCGCTCAAATCCTCGTATTCACTGGATATTGGCGACAATGTCATTACGATAAAGGTGAAGGCCGAGAACGGCGATGTAAGAAAATACAAGATACATATACTCCGCGAGGGCGATCCGGAAGCGGAGCAGAACAGCGACAATACGGAAGAAACATCTGAGGAGTTATCAGAGGAGACATCCGAATGGACACCGGAAGAGAATGCGGGTGCGGAAGACGGATGGAATGAGGGCACACCGGATAATGCTGATCAGTCCGGTGACGAAAGCGGATACGGGGACTGGTATTACGGCGAGGAAGAGTCCGGAGCGACCGGAAACGGTTATGATGAGTAAAGATTCGGGGAAGTGATGAAATGAGAAAAACAATAAGGTACGTTGCCGCGGTTCTTGCCGCTGCCGTGCTTTTGGCCGGATTTGCGGCACCGGGGACAGCGGTTTACGCTTCAAGTGCGACCTTTGAGTTTACAACGGAAAAAGAGGAAGTCCGCGTAGATGATGTTATTGAGGTCGTACTGACCCTGACAGCGGATATCACACCGGGGCAGTTCGAGGGATATATCTCCTATGACAGCGATGTTCTGGAGTATGTGACAGGCCCCAACGTGATAACGGGAGGAGAAGGTATCCTGAAGGTGAACGATCAGGAGCCGGACACCCGCTATAATGTCAGGAAGTATTCGCTGTTCTTTAAAGCGATCGGAATAGGAACATCTACGATATCGATGAGAGGAACGCCCGAGGTCTACGAGGCCGATCAGGGCTACCTTATGTCTGTTTCGGTGGGCACCATCTCTATCAAGGTCCTTGCTTCCGCAAGAGCATCGTCGGATGCCTCTCTGGGAGCTCTGAAGATCAGCCCGGGCACACTTACGCCCGCATTTTCGACAAATATTTATGAGTACAGCGTGACGGTTCCGTACGAAACCGAGGAGCTGCTTGTCAGCGCGGCGCCCAATGACGCTCACGCGACTATCAAAACAGAAGGCAACACAGAGCTTGATGTCGGTCAGAACAGGGTTCTGATAATTGTCACCGCGCAGGACGGTACAACGCAGAAATATGTCATCTATGCCGCAAGGCAGGATAAAGCAGCACCTCCGTCGGGAGAAGATGCCGGAAACGGAACGAACGATACCGTTGAACCCACGGAAGGCAATGAACCTCAGGCAAATTCCGGGATTGAGCAGCCCACAGAGGGCTTTTACTTCTATGCCACTGACAGCGGCGACGATGTTCTGCTCAACGCGGGAGCGCAGTACAGGATTTGCAGGGATGACGGCAGCATTGCCGTTCCTTCCGGGTATTTCAAGACCTCGATCCTTATAAGCGGACATACGGTAACAGCCTACTCGCCCACCGAGGATCTGAGCAGTGATTTCCTTCTGCTGATACTTTCCCGCAACGGCGGATCACCCGAGCTGTATTCCTTTGACCGTGTCGAGAAGACTCTGCAGCGTTTTTCGGCAGGTAAGAAGGACGGAGCGATCAATAACAATACCGCATCCGGATATTCAACGATCGACGAGCAGGAGCTTGTTGCGGGTTATGAGAAGAGCCTTTCGAGCCTGACTCTGGTTGTGGCGATACTCAGCGGCGCGTGCATGCTGCTTCTGATCCTGACCATAAGAATGGCTATGAAGATCAGAAAGAAGCCGGCTTCTTCCGGAAGGAGCGGAGGCGGACGTCCGGCTGCATCAGGAGGCACGGCACGATCAAGGACATCCGCGTCTTCGTCAGGGACAACACGGCGCAGAACATAACAGAAAATATATAATCATAAGGCGATCAGGAACATTTCCAAAAGAGATGTTCTTGATTTTTTTTCTGCCGGATTATATTATATTGCGTATAGAAACAGACTCACGTTGCAGGTTTTAGCAATGCGGGGAATCTAATGTAAAAGAGGAGCAGGAGGTTAACATGAAACGATTAAGTAAGTTCCTTGCTGTCATTCTGGCACTCACGCTGGTTATCGGCAGCTTTGGTACGGGCAACACCCGCGTACGCGCGGAAGAAACACCTTTGCTTAATGCCACCCAGCTTAAAGAGGGTGCAAAGGCACATGGCTTTACTCTTAAGATGATCAATTCAGACGACAGCATCAGCGGATACTTCCAGCTTTGGGAGCATGACAAGACCGGTGCTTCGGTTTATCTTCTTGTAAACGACGATCCCGAGAGAGCCTTCGGTATCATTTTCAAGACCGAGCCCTCGGACGATACCGGAAAGCTTCACATCCTTGAGCATTCCTGCTGCGCAGCCAGCGAGAAGTATCCCGGAAGAGACGTTTTCTTCTCAATTTCGTCGCAGAGCTTCAAGACCGACATGAATGCTACGACCTGGCATTCTTCGACCAACTACTATATCTCTTCTCTTGACGAGAAGGAGCTTATGAACAGTGCGGATTATTATCTTGACTGTGCTTTCCACAGCGCGGTCAGGAACGATCCCAACTATTTCTACCGTGAGGCATGGAGATATGTCATCGACAGCGAGGAAGCGCCTCTCGATGTTACCGGTGTTGTATACAACGAGATGAAGGGATCACTTTCCGATCTTGATTCCTACACCTTAAACTATGTATTCAGACATCTTTATCCCAAGTCGAATTATGCTTACATCAGCGGCGGCGTTCCCGAGAAGATACTCGACCTGACCTACGAAGAGCTGATCGATTTCTACAACAAGTGCTATCATCCTTCGAACTGCGCTGCGATCGTATACGGCGATATCGATTACGATAAGTGGCTTGCCGAGTTCGACAACTATTTCGGAAAGTTTGAGAGAGATGAATTCACAGCTCCCGAGAAGTATGTTCCCGCCGGAGACCAGGGCACCGTATATGATGATTTCCCTGTATATGCCGATACCGAGGATACTTCGGGCAGACTGCTCTATATCTGGGACCTTCCCGATGATATGACATATGCCGAGTATTATGCGCTTTCAGTTCTTGCAGAATACGAGAACGAGCTTACTTCACCCATCATGCAGGCACTCAACGCATCGGGCATAGGCTCACAGTATGTTCTTTCACCCTACGAGCTAGGCGATCAGAGACAGTTTCTTGTATACGCCTATGACGCTGACACCGGCAGGGCCGACGAATTCAAGAAGATCGTTGACGAGCAGTTCAAGGCGATCGTAAAGTCCGAGCTTGACAAGGAAACCATTGACTGCATGTTTGATGAGAGCGAGCTTTCCAATGCTCTCGCATACAATACCTCCGGTGTGGGTATCGCGTGCGTTTCGGCCATCACAAGCGCGATAGAGGCACAGGACGTTGAAGGAATGATAATGACCAGCGGCATCGATGAGGCCGCAAGACAGCTCTTCGACGACGGCAAGGTTCTTTCCCTGTTCAAGAAGGCTGTTGTGAAGAATGACAACAAGCTTCTGTATGCGGTTACTCCCAAGCCCGGTCTGGCTGAGGAAAACGACGCGAAGCTTGCAAAGAAGCTTCAGGACAAGAAGGCCGCGATGAGCAGCGAGGAGCTGAAGGCAGTCGTTGCACAGTCCAAGGCATATGACGCATGGAACAACGCCGATGAGGACATCAGCGCTACAATGGCCAAGCTTGTTACGATCGACCCCGCAAATCTTGACACGGATGCGCCTGTATATGAGACAAGGCTTACAAAGAAGAACGGTGTGACCATTGCGACCGCTGCCGTTGAAGGCGAGGCTTCGTATTTCAGATATTCATTCGATATTTCGAACCTTTCAAAGACCAAGGTTAAGCAGCTGAACGAGTACATCAAGTATCTCGGACTGTCGACCACCACACGTACCCAGGAGCAGGTTTCCAACGACTCCAGAAAGTACCTTAACAGCTTCTCGGCAAGGATCTCCGCTCAGGAGATCGACGGCAAGGAGGTTCCTTCGCTCGTTATCTCGTTCTATGCGTTCAACGACAAGCTTGAGCAGGCACTCGATCACGTATTTGACATGCTGTACAATACCGATCTTGATGATCCTTACAACCAGTCGCTCATTGCACAGTATGAGTACAGCTTCCTGAGCTCATTCTCGGATCCTTCAACCGTCAGCAGCCTTCTTTCGACCGCTGCGGGCGCTCACTCCGATTATGCGTATGCACTTTCATGGAGACTGAACGGTACGATCAGATATAAGTACCTGAACAGGATCCTTTCAAGCGAGGAAGAGTTTGACAAGTTCATCAATGGCATGAAGAAGGCAAGAACCAAAGTCGTTAAGCGCCAGAATGCCGTTGTTCGTGTTGTAGGCAGTGCTGATTCGAGAGATGCATCGGTTGCTTCAATGCTTGCGAGACTTCCTAAGAAGAACAAGACTTACAAGAACGGTTCGATAACGAATCTGACCTACCTGCCCGGCAATATCGCATTTGATATGAATACACAGGCATCGTTCCTGCTTTCGATCTACTCAAATGCAGATGTTGAGCCCAAGCAGGCCGCTGCTCAGATGCTCATCCTTTCATTCATGAGCGATCAGATGTACATACCCGAATTCAGATACGGAATGGGTGCGTACGGCGCTTACTGCGGCGCTACCGAGGAAGGACTGGTTTATACACAGCTCTACAGGTCACCTGCATTCGGTGTGCCTTATGCACGTATTCAGGAGACTCCTGACGAGATCGAGGGCATCCTTCCTTACATCACAGATGAAATGCTTGAAGGCTACAAGCTCGCGCTTATCTCGCAGCTGATCACTCCTTCGGGCGAGCTGAACATGGCAAGCGAAGCACTTTATTATCTGGCTTCCGGCAAGGGCGAGGATCCCACCTATGCGATCGCCAAGGCTCTTCAGGAAGTTACCGTAAAGGACATTGCAGAAGCTCTTCCCGGAATCAGGGAAGCGTTTGAGAAGATGTGTGTTGCGGTAGTCGGAACAACAGACGAGATCGAAGAGAACAAGGATATGTTCACAAGCATCGTAGTTCTCAAGTGATCGACTTATATCAGAGGGTTTTATAATGGATTTTGGGGCAGCTAAGAAATTCGCGGCTGATGCCGCTACAGTCAGGGATTGTTATTCCTACCTCGACTGTGATGTTGTGATAATCGACAGGTATGTTCCTTCACGCCTTGAGACGGATGATATCTGCCTTGCACAGGATGAGCTTCCCGGAGGCGGTACGATGATACTGTTTGACAGGGAGTACTACGGCACGCTCGCTTTGCGCGTGCCGTCGGACCCCTCTGTCAGAACGGTGATCTATATCAACGGCGAAGAGTATGATTATGCGACCGACGGTCTGAGCGGTCCCGCAGGATATGCGCTGATAGCGGGGCCTTTCGAATCGGGCTGCAGGATCAAGCTTGAGATAAGTATGCCTTCAAGGGCTTATCAGTGCAGGCACGACGCGGGATTGCGTGTTGCCGTAGTCGGTTCGGACAACGGAACGGTCAGCTGTAATGACAGCAAGTCGCGGCTTCTTCTGTGCCTTCAGGATCCTTCCACGCAGGTGGAGCTGAAGCTTCAGGAAGGCTTCGAGATCGAGATCGCCGGACACAACAGCGGAAACACGGTTTCCCTGCCTCTGTCCGACAGCCAGTTTACCGGATACCGCGCAAGGATATATTCGGAAGGACATACGGTTTACAGAGACTTTGACATTGTGGTAATGCAGGCGCAGGCTGATGAAGCAGCCTCCGTGTGTGCCGTCAATGCCTATACCCCTGTTACCGGAGCCTTCTCCGGCGAGGCCTGCTACCTGATCGACAGGAGCGGCAGGACTTTGGAAAGAGCAACTCACGGAAACGCAGAAGAGCGAGCTCTCGGTATCGACCCCGTAACGGGCTATAAGTGGGGACGCACCGAAGTCGGACGTTCGGAGTACTTCTTTGAGCTCGAGGACGGAAGCTATGAGATCACCGCTTCCTTTACTGAAAGCGGTGCATGTCTGACTGCCAATCCCGGAACCGAATACGAAAAGGTCCTTATCAGGGACGGTTCTTCGGAGCAGCAGCGCTGCAGGATACGCGTTTCGGACGGAAGACTGGTTTTATCGGTTGAAACCGAGACGGAAGGCATCAAAGCGGACATTGTGCTCCTGATCATCCGTGCGATCGATACTATCGCCGCACAGAGCGGCTATGAGCTTCTGTATGACGGCAGGAGACCTCCGGAGGTGGAAAGCGCCGGGATTGAGGACGAAGATGATGCCGAGTACGAAGATGAGTATGAAGATGAGTACGAAGACGAAGCCGGGTACGACGAAGATGAGGATGAAGTCGAAGATGAGGGTGAAGTCAAGTACGATGATGAAGATGATGAGATAGAGTCTGAGGCGGAGGAGGAGGCCGAGCCTGAACCTGAATCTGAACCGGAGGCAGGCACGGAGCCGAAGCCTGAAGAAAGCATGGCTGCGGTACCGAAAACTGAGGAGACTGCAAAGCCGGAACCTCCGCGCACGGTTTCAACAAGAACCGTCAGCGTGCAGCCCTCGGCACCCAGAATATCGGTTTCAAAGACTTCTTCCGATGTGTTCGACAAACGCCGTGAGGCAACACGTGGATATGTGAACGCCAAACTCGCCGCGAAGAAGAACAACGATGCGAAAAAGGCACTCGGTATTGCTGCGGGAGCGCTGGCTGTCGCAGGCGGCATCATAGCGATCCTGAAACGTGATAAATGATAAAAAGATATAATAAATCCCCGGAGACGGATGTTTCCGGGGATTTCTGTATTTTACAGTTCGGCTTCAACCTCTGCCGCGATCCTGGCGGAACCGGCGGCATCCTTCGAGTAATAATCCGCTCCGATCTGTTTCGCGAGGTCGGCGGTCAGAACAGCGCCTCCGACCATAACCTTGCAGCCGGGGCATTCGCGGTGGAGTATCTTTATGGTTTCCTCCATGCTGTGAACCGTTGTGGTCATCAGGGCAGAAAGCCCGACAAGCCTGATATTATCGGCTTGAACAGTGTTCACAATGGCTTGGGGCTCAACATCCTTTCCGAGGTCCAGCACATCATATCCGTAGTTCTCAAGAAGCATCCGGACAATATTCTTTCCGATGTCGTGTATATCTCCCTTAACTGTAGCAAGGACGATCTTCATGCGTTTTGAGGAACCGTCGGTGGGCATGGTGGATTTGATGATGTCAAAGCCCTTCTTTGCCGTTTCCGCAGAGCTCATCAGCTGGGGCAGGAAAATCTTTCCCTGTTCGTACAGCTCGCCGACCCTGTCTAGTGCCGGGATGAACTCATTGTTGATGATATCGAGAGCGGACATGGTCTTCAGGAGCTCTTCGGTTTTTGCGGTTATCGCGACCCTGTTGCCGGATACTATGATATCTGCAACAGTTTTTGTTCCTGACTGGTCGCCTGACTGAGCAGATGAAGCGGCAGCGGCGGAAGCGGGTGCGTTTCCTCCTCCGGGTGCCCCAAGAGCGCCGAGAAGAGAATTGCCGGCGGGCGCGGCTGCTGTCAGGGGATGCGCCTGTGCGTAGGAAATGTAGTCAACGGAGCCTTCGTCCTCCATGCTGAGGACTCTGTGCGAATGAACGGCCTGCATGTACCTGTCCTTCGTGGGATCGATGATCGGAAGATTCAGGCCGCATGTAAAGGCTTCCGCAAGGAAGACCGAGTTGAGGACTTCACGGTTGGGCAGGCCGAAACTTATGTTGCTGACGCCCAGACAAGTGTGGAGCCCGAGCTTCGCACGTGAAAGACCGACGGTTTTAAGCGTTTCCCTTGCTTCCTTCTGATTGGTCGAAACCGTCATGACCAGACCGTCGATTATGAGGTTTTTACGAGGAATACCGTATTCTGCCGCGCGGTTCATGATCTTCTCCGCGATGGCTATGCGGTCCTCTGCCTTGTCGGGGATGCCGTTCTCATCAAGGGTCAGACAGATCAGAGCAGCTCCGTATTTTGCTGCGATAGGGAGAACAGCCTTCATGTTCTCTTCTTTTCCGTTAACGGAATTGATTATGGGCTTGCCGTTGTAATGCCTTACGGCGGTTTCGAGCGCGTTTGTGTCGCTGGTATCTATCTGCAGGGGAAGCGGACAAGCGCCCTGCAGCTCGGTGATCAGTCGGACGAGAACGCCCGCTTCATCAATGTCGGGGAGTCCGGCGTTGACGTCAAGTATCTGGGCGCCGCACTCGTATTCCTGAATGCCCTCGGCGATCAGAAGGTCAAAGTTCTGCTCGCGAAGCGCGGCGGATATCTTCTTTTTGCCGGTCGGATTCAGACGTTCGCCGACAACTGCGGTTTTGTTGTCGTAATCGATCAGCTCGCGGGCGGAGCAGACCATTGCGTGGGCCCTCACATCATCAGCATCGGGGTCATTCCGATAGTCCGGGCCGCTCTTGCGGCTTCTTACGGCTTCGGACATTTCCTTAATGAAGGCGGGGGTGGTTCCGCAGCAGCCGCCTAGCAGCTGAATTCTGTCAATGCCCTCCGAAGTGCAGGAATCAATGATTTGAACAATGCTCAACGCGTAATCACGGGGCGAAAGAGTATAAACAGTCTGCCCGTTGATAGTCTCGGGAAGGCCTGCGTTGGCCTGAATGATCACCGGAACCTCCGAATAACGGCAG
>CAJOQS010000121.1 GCA_905236925.1 uncultured Lachnospiraceae bacterium
GACTCTGTCGTCTGTTTCTCTGATGATCGTAAGATAATGCTGTTTCATTTCTTTTTTCTCCTGTTCTGTAATTCATTTACTGGTAAATGTAATCGTTGTCGAAACCAAGGTCAACCCTCATGCTCCCCGAATTCCCCGGAGCCTTGTTCTTGTACTCACGCGGTGACATGCCGCAGAATTTGTTGAACATGCGGTTAAACTGCGAAAAGCTTGTAAAGCCGCATTCTGCCGCGATGTCCGTTATCTTCCTGTCGGAGAACAGGAGCATCTGCTGGGCATTCCTTATCCTGGTCATCTGGATGTAGTTTATGAGCGTAAAGCCCGTAACCTCCTTGAACTGATGGGAAAGGTAGTAAGTGCTCATATAGAACTGGTCGGCAAGACCCGTCAGCGAGAGCTCGTTCATATAATTGTTGTGGATATATGCCGCGATCTCGAATATCTTGTGCTGGCTTCCCTCGGGCATCTTGGGCCGGTATATGTTCTCATAGCGTATGCTGCTCAGGATGTTCAGAAAATCCATGAACCGGCAGTGAACGTAGAACCTGCTGAAGTTCTTCTTGCCGTAGGTCGCGTTCATGATGTCGTTGAGCGGAGCGAAGAGCCTTTCGAGCTTGTCCTGCTCAAAGCGGTATATCGGAAGCTCGGCATCAAATACCGTAAGGATATCCTCGTATTCCTCACGGAGCGCTCCCGGGATCTCGTCGATGTTGAATTGGATAACGAGTCTTTTGCACGGTGCTCCCTTAAAGTATTCGGACCTGTGCAGGAGCGAGGGCCGCAGAAGTACGATATCGAAGCAGCTGATCCCGTAAGGCGTGCCTTCAATGAAGTGGTTCGCAGCGGGGTCCAGAAGAATATGTATCTCGCGGAAGGAGTGGAAGTGCTGGAACTCCATATTTATCTGATAGGATCGCTCGTCGTAATCAAAATAATAAAAGAAGGGATCGTCGGGAGAACCTATCTCAACTATATGGTGAGGTTCATACCTCATGGTATTGTTTATCAACATATTGGCAATTCCTTTATTGATTATTGTTGATTTTGATAAAGCATAGCAAAAACTGCAACAAAAGTCAAGAATGTTGACAAGAATTGCGTGGATTTTTGTTTGTGCATTATGATACAATCAGACCATCGTGATGGATGATTATTGTCTATTTTTACAAAGGAACGGTGATTATGGCTGATTTCGACAAGAATCTGATCTCACAAAAACTTCAGCGTCTGGTCGATAATTTCCAGAATGTCCTGTATGAGGATGACGATACCTTCATGGAAGGCATGAAAAGCCGTAACCTTACCGGATGTGACATCAACCGTTTCCGCCATTGGGAATGGACCCAGGGTGTCGGTCTTTTCGGATTCTGGAAGCTGTTCAGACAGACAGGCAGGAAAGAGTATCTTGACCTTCTGCTGAGGTTCTATGATGAACAGATTGAAGGCGGACTTCCTTCAAAGAATATCAACACCACGGCACCGATGCTCGCCTTATCCTTTATTTATGAGGAAACTGGCAGTGAGTGCTATGGAAGCCTCTGCGACGAGTGGGCCGAATGGCTGATAAAGGGTCTTCCCAAAACCTCGGGAGGCGGATTCCAGCATCTGACGAGCGATACGCTGAACGATCAGGAGCTCTGGGACGACACATTGTTCATGTCGGTTCTCTTCCTTGCCAACATGGGAAGGATCCGAAAGAAGAAAGAGTGGATAGAAGAAGCAAAGTACCAGTTCCTTCTTCATTCCAAGTATCTTTCGAATACGAAGACCGGCCTGTGGTATCACGGCTGGACCTTCAACGGACGGCACAACTTCGCTGAAGCTCTCTGGGGCAGAGGCAACAGCTGGGTGACTGCGGCGATCCCGGAATTTCTGGAGCTTGTCGACTGCGAGGAAAGCATAAGGCGCTTCCTCCTTGAGACTCTCGACAGTCAGGTCGAGGCTCTTGAAAAGTATCAGGATCCCAACGGTATGTGGCATACCCTTATCGACGATCCGACGTCGTATACCGAAGCGAGCTGTACCTGCGGTTTCGCTTACGGAATGCTCAATGCTGCAAAGAAAGGTCTCATCGATCCGCACTATCGTGAGGTTGCATTAAAGGCTCTTCCTCCGATACTTGACCTGATCGATGAAGGCGGTGTCCTTAACAAGGTGTCCTACGGAACGGCCATGGGACGCGAGACAAAGGACTTTTACAAAGGAATAGAGATAAAATCGATGCCGTACGGAACGGCGATGGCGATTTTATTTTTATTAGAGGTGCAAAGCTTAAATTTATAAGGAGGATGTATTTTATGAAGAAAAGAGTACTGGCTATGCTTCTTGTAGCGGTTATGATCATGACTGCTATGACGGCTTGTACAAAGAAGACAGAAACGAAAGACAACGGCAGCAAGACTACTCCTGCCGCAACTTCCGCTCCTAAGAAAGATGACAACACGGCAACACCTACTCCCAACGTTGTTGAGGATGTTACTGTAGATGTTACCACTTACAAAGAGGCTCCCATTCTTGCCGACAAGGTAGCGGCAGGAACACTTCCCAAGGTTGAGGAGCGTATTCCCGACAGAGACAACATCTTTGTTGAGACCAACGACGCAGCAGGCAAGGCTCTCGAGATCGGTACCTACGGCGGCGTGATCAACATGGGGCCCGCAGGCGGCGGCTGGGGACTTTCAAGACCTACTCTTGAGTCCATCATCCGTTATAATACCGATGGTTCTTATTATCCCAACGTTATCAAGTCCTATGAGTACAACTCGGACTACACCGTTTGGACCTTCCACTTAAGAGAAGGCATGAAGTGGTCTGACGGCGATGATTTTAACGCTGACGATATCACCTTCTGGTACTATATGTGCCATCTGAACAATTTCGACGGCAAGAAGAGCTGGGCTGCTCTTAAGGAAAATGTCAATGGCGAAGATGCTTGGGCAACACTTACAAAGGTTGACGATTACACCGTAACATGGACATTCGTTAATCCCAAGTACCCTGCAGATTTCATCATGAACGGCGACTTTAAATTCTGCTGGGCTCCGTCTCACTACCTTAAGGATGTTGTTCCCAACTATGAAGGTTATGAGTATGTAGAGAATCCTTACTGGCCCAACCCCGGTGAGCGCGACGAAGAAGCTGTTCGTCTTGCTGCGCAGGCTTTAGGGATCAGCGGCGAATCCACAAAGGATATCGGTAAGGCTGCAGTTTACAACTTCTGGAATACCGCAGGCATTCCTACCCTCAGCTCCTTTGTTCTTCTGACAGGTACCAAGGACGATCCTCTTTGCGTCATGGAAAGAAACCCTTACTTCTGGAAGGTCGATGCAGCAGGTAATCAGCTTCCTTATGTAGACGCTATTCACTTCAATGCCACTTCCGCAGATGGACAGGATCTTCTTATGTTCCGTTCCGGCGACCTTGATATATTTGAAGTAGCAATGAAGGATATCGCTTCCGTGCTCCAGGATATGGGCAACAAGGCAGAGCTCCGTTCCTATGCAAGCTCCAACTGGGGAAGCTATCAGATCACCTTTAACTATGCTACAGCAGAGCCTCACTATTCGGCATTGTTTGCTAACCCTGATTTCCGTCAGGCAATGAGCATCTGCGTAGACAGAGAGCAGGTTTCACAGCTTCTTTCCGACGGTTTCCTTGAGCCCGGACAGTGCGCTCCTGCCATCGGAAACTTTGGCTACGATGCAGAATGGGAAACAAAATGGACAGAGTATGATGTTAACAAGGCTAAGCAGCTTCTTGAGGGTTGTGGACTTGTTATGGGTGCTGACGGATTCTATACCTTTGCAGACGGCACACCTTTTATGCTCACCTTCCTTGCTTACGACGGTACCCAGGATGAATCCTACCCCGTATTTGAGCAGTACTTCAAGGCGGCAGGCATCAACTGTGCACTTAAGAACCTTGAGGTAGGTGCTTTCGATAATGAAGTTCGCAACACCGATTGGGTTGCAGTTATGGGACCTCACACCTCGATCGGCGGACTTTCACTTTACGACCGCGTAGCTCCTTTCGTTCCTGTAAAGGGTGACGCAGCAGAGTGGTACGGCCTCTATGGTAAGTGGTACGAGACCAAAGGCGAACAGGGCGTAGAACCTACCGGTGATATGAAGAAGCTTATCGATCTTTATGAGCAGTGGGCAGGCACACCCGATTCTGCCAAGAAAGATGAAATCGCTCTTAAGATCTACGAAGTTCATAAGCAGAACCTTTGGAGCATTGCTTACTTAAAGTCCGAAGGAAGTTATACTCTTATCAACTCTAAGATTAAGAATTACGCTAATAACCTGGTAAGTGCTGACTTATATCAGTATGCAAACATTGCACACTTTGAAGTCCTTTTCAAAGCTGAATGATCAAAGTACGGTTGATAAAACTACCGGTTAAATGTTAGAATGGATCCGGAGACGTGTGAATTGTTTCCACGTCTCCGTTTTCTATGAAAAGCGGGTATCCCCGCCAACGTCCGGTTTGTGAGAAAGGAATTCTCTGATGGGAGAAAAGATCAAAAATTTCTTCAGGAAGGACCTGGTCCAGTATGTCGTTAAACGTATACTGATGTTCATTCCTACGTTGTTTCTTATTTCGATACTGGTATTCTTTGTTATCCAGCTTCCTCCCGGAGACTATGTTTCTACGGAGATCGCATCCCTTATTACCGAGGGGGAACTCGTCGACGCGGATTACGCGGCCCAGATGCGTGCGGATTACGGTCTGGACCTGCCCCTGTGGCAGCAGTACGGCAAGTGGGTCAAGGACATCATCTGGACCCCTACCGACTCGACATATTACAGGCTGTATCACTCGCATCATAACTGGAAATATTCGTTTGCCTATAAACGTGACGTCTGGTCCGTCATACAGGACAGGCTGGGACTGACGATAGGAGTCACGTTCATAATCATGCTGTTCCAGTATGTCGTATCACTTCCCATAGCGGTTTATGCAAGTACTCACCAGTATTCTCCGGGAGACTACATCACGTCGGTGATAGGCTTTTTGGGAACAGCCATACCTAACTTCATTCTCGCCATCATACTCATGTACCTGTCCTATAAATGGACCGGAAACGCGAACGTTGGACTGTTCTCGCAGGAAATGCTGCAGAACGGAGTTCATCTGTATAATTTCGGGGAATTCATGAAGCGAATGATCATCCCGATCATCGTTATCGGAACCAGCGGAACCTGCGGTATCATCCGTTCCGTTCGCGCACAGATGCTGGACGAGGTTGCCCGGCAGTATACTCTGACTGCCAGAGCGAAGGGTGTTTCAGAAGGCAAGATCATCATGAAGTACTGCTTCAGGGCAGCCATGAACCCTACCGTTTCGGGACTGGGCGGAGTGCTCTCGAGCCTGTTCTCGGGTTCGACCGTTACCGCGATGGTACTTAACATGCAGATCCAGGGCCCCGTTCTTTACAAGGCTCTTCAGAATCAGGACATGTATCTGGCAGGAGCGATCGTTATGGTCCAGGCCATCCTTGTTGTTATCGGTATCCTGCTTTCGGATATTGCGCTTGCATTCCTTGATCCCAGGATCAGATATTCGGGAGGTGGCAGATAATGGCAAAGATCAAAACAAAAGAAGATTATTATCTTGCCTCCCAGTGGACGCTGATGGCGAGAAAACTCAAGAAGCACAAACTCGCCAGGGTTTCCTTTTTCGTACTCGCGATCTTGTATATTGCTGCACTTTTTGCGGATTTTCTGGCTCCCTACGGACTGGATGAGTTTGACGGTCTCTACAAGGACTCGGCACCCACGTCAATCAGCTGGAAATATGACGACGAGTTTGTCGGAGCGCATGTTTACAAGCTGAAAAAGAGCATTAACCGTGAGACCTTCGAGGTTACCCTCGAGGAGGATACGAGCGAGTATTACAGGATCAAATGGTTTGTTCACGGAACCGAGTACAAGATATTGGGACTTATACCCTGCGACCTGCATCTTTTCGGCCTTGAGGAGGGCTCGAACGGC
>CAJOQS010000122.1 GCA_905236925.1 uncultured Lachnospiraceae bacterium
AAGCCTCGAAAGGTCATCCTCCTTCGGTTCAAGGACCATTATCCCGTTCTCCAGACGGGACAGCTTGACGAGAGCATCAACGAGGAACCGAAGCTTCTCCGCCTCATTCTCTATCGCGGTAAGGCTCTCCCTCTGATCGGATGTAAGCTCGGATTCCTTAAGAAGCTCGCTGTGCAGTATCAGGTTTGCAATGGGCGTTTTTGTCTGATGCGAGATATCGGCAATAAGCGTTTTTATCTTATCCCGGTCCTTTTTTACATTTGCTGCGGAAAGCGCGGACGATTCCAGATAATCCGCCAGTTTGGACTCAAGCTTTGAAACCTCGTCCTCGCTGTACCCGCTTTCGCGGAATTCACCGCGGGTGGCTTCTTCAAGCATTTTCTGAAGGCCCCTGATTATCTTTCCCGTACGGTATTCTTTATAAAAGGCATAAAACAGTGCGCCCGCCGTAACTATTCCCGCTGTTATCAAAAGCCATTCATTCATCGCTCTTTACCCACATATATCCCAGACCATAGACCGTCTTGATATAATCCTTCGCAGAAAGCTTGTCACGGAGCCTTTTTATTGCTACGGAAAGCGCATTCTCATCAACGTATTCCGCTCCGTCCGTCCACAGCCTGTCTATAAGGACATCTCTCGAAAGCGTGATGCCCCTGTTGAGTACCAGCATCTTTAACAGACGCTGCTCGATCCTGCTTAAAGAGACTTCCTCTGATGACACCGTGAATATCATTCTCTCGAAATCAAACGAGTAATCACCGATCCTGATCACATCTCCCGGAGGGTCCGCTTCATGCTTTCTCAGCTGTGTGTTGACCCTTGCACGTAGCACGCTCAGTGAAAACGGTTTTGTAACATAATCATCCGCCCCGAGCTCGAGTCCCTTCACAACATCCGAATCCGTATCATTGGCGGAAAGCAGGATGATCGGAACCGGCAGATTCTTTTCCCGTATCTCTTTTACGAGATCAAGGCCGCTGCCGTCCGGAAGATTGATATCCAGAAGGATCAGAGCCGGATTGGTCAGGAATATCTGATCCCTGGCACTTTTCAGGTCTTCACAGGAAACGATGGACCTCGCATCTTCCTTAAGGGCCCTGCACAGGCCGTTCGCCAGATCCCTATCATCTTCAACTACAACTATTTGAACAGTCCTCTGCATTGTCTCTCCAGCCCTCCGCGCCGCAGGTAAGGTTATCGGTCTCCCCGCCGACCGTTTTCATATATGCAAGTATGCTTGAAACGTCAGCCGAAGTGGCTTCTCTGATTTCAATCCCATTCATTTTGCATCTCCTTACACATCAGATCGTATCCCATGGAAACAAGGCTTCTTGCGATGCCCTCCTTCAGCTTGACCGCCGGCATCCGGACTCCGGCCTCCTTAAGCTTTGAGAGATCATATATTCGATGGCACAGATGTCCAGAATACTCCGGATGTTGCTCCGGATATCCGGATAAGGGCACCTCTTCAATATTCAATCCCACACCGAGGCACTCGGCAACAGCCTCGTAGTATGTCCTGTTCTCCACTGCCTCGGGTCCGCCTATGCAGAAAACCTGCTGAAAGGTCTTTTCGTTCTCCGCGCAGTCGACCATGGCTTCCGCAAGGTCATCCACATAAATGGGATGTATGATGTAAATCCCCCTTCCGACCAGGCGAATGGGCATCCCCTTAAGTATCAGCTCAGGCAGCTCCTTCTGCCTGCTGTGCTCGGGAAAGCACCCCAGCAGAAATCCGGGGTCGTATATATGTCCGGGTCTGAAGATCGTGACCTTCAGGCCCGACATACCTGTACTCATATCACGAAGGAATACCTCCTCCATGCGCCTCTTATTGCCGGCATAGGTGCAGTCACCGACTGCTCCCGTTTCATGTACGCAGATCCCGTCTTCGTTTTCCGGAATTCTTTTGCAGCGTCCGTCATAAACCGAATCCGTCGATACGACCACCAGTCTGCCGGTATATTTCGGCAGTATCTCAAGATCCGCTTCCGCATGCTCACTGTTCATGCAGATACAGTCAAACACAACGTCCCATCTGACGTTCTGCGCATCAAGCGCCCGCCTCAGTTCTTCGGGATCGTTTCTGTCTGCCTTAACGGGTATTACGCCCGCAGGAAGCTCACGCAGTCCCCTTGTCACCGTCCATACCCGGTATTTCTTCATTGCAAGTCCGGCAACTACGCTGCTCAGTCCTCCGCTCCCGCCGATTATCAATGCATTCATTTAAGCGCTCCAATTCATTCAGGTTCCTTCCTGAAATACAGCTGCGAAGCCCTCCGAAGGACTTCATCGTTTTGTGCCTGATACGGCAATATCAGTGAAACGAGATGACCTTGTCGTAGTCGTAGCCTCTGTCGGGTGTAAATTTCCTTTCGGTAAGCGTAAAGTATACAACTCCGTTATTTCTAACAGGTACAGTTACTGCTGCCTTATCGCCGGCCTTCACAATGCGGCTCTCAACGAGCGGCTGTGATGAGCTCTTTATCAGCCCGGTCTCTTCCGGGGTCGGATAAGCCGGTTCTCCAAGATCATGCCATACTTTAAGCGGATTGCAGCAGGTCTCATCCACAGTCCGGGTTATCAGAGTATACTCTTTTTCCCGATCCTTATCAGCGCCCAAGTCAAAGGATATCTCTTTTATCAGGTCGCCATCATCTATGTTCCAGAGGATTCCGGCATAACCCCTCTCCCCCTTGACCACTGCAGCGTTATCGTCTCTGTAAACACATTTACTGCCAAATAGCTTAAGCTTCTTGAAAAAGTAAAAGGTCCAGAAGGTCGGCTTGGGAATACAGCCGGAAGCCACCATCCCAAAACCGCCGTGGAACAGCGAATTCTGTACCCCCTGTTCCTCGAATACATCGCCGAAGGTCCAGTATGAATAGGCCTCGTTCACATCCCCGAGACCGGCAAGCTGCCTTGCAAGATAGGCCGCGTTGAGGTTTGTATCATGGATCACGCCTCTCGGGGTATAAGAGGTGCTGAACTCCGTAAGGTGAATGGGCAGATCCTTAAACTCCTCGAAGGAATCAACTATGTCCCTTGTGGACTGCAGATTTTCGAAGCGCATCTTTGAGTCCTCAAGCCTGGAATAGTCGTAATGGCCTATTCTCTCGGGAAATTCCACGGTATAATGGTGCCTAGTGATCCTGTCGGGGCGGATCCCCTCTTTTTTGCAGAAGTCGAGGAAGCTCCTGATCCACTCCGCGTCTCTGACGCCGCAGATAGCGGGGCCTCCGACCTTGAAGCGGCTGTCATAGGCCTTAATTGCGCAAAAGGTCTCTTTAAACAGCCTGAAATACTCCTCCATATCTGCATTGTACCAGAACCCCGGAAGATTCGGCTCGTTCCACACTTCGATCGGCCAGTCCGCAGTTTCCTCGCCGTAGCGGGCTTTCAAGTGATCAAGCAGCGCAATGACCATGTCGGTCCACTTCTTGTAATCCCCGGGCGGAGTGGTGTTTCCTTTCCAGTAGAAGATGGTCTGGGTGCCGCTCGCAAGCTGCTGCGGCATAAATCCAAGCTCAAGGTACGGACGTATCCCAAGCTCAAGGAAGCTGTCGATGATCCTGTCTATGTAGGTGTAATTATACTCTGCCTTAGTCTCGCCGTTTTCCTCGTACTCATGGTATATTGCCACATCATCGGAAAAAAGCCCGTGACCTCTGATATATGAGAAGCCGATCATGTCCTGCACATATTTCAGCTCTTTCAGGTATTCATCCGTCAGTGCAAGACCAAGGCGCCCCGTGCCTACGCAATAGTCGACATTATTGTTAAAAGGTACCTCTGCCGCCGCATTAACCGCTATCTTTTCTGTTTTCATGCTTTCCGCTCCCCTTTTTTCAGCCCTCAACCGATATCCAGAACCTCTTCATCTTTCCTAAGAGTACATATCCGGATCCATTCGTCGGCGGAATTGCAGGAATTCAGTGACATGCAGCCGGCAAACTGATTCTCATCATCGGCATCCTTATCAATTATCTCCTGCCTGAATGCCCATAGATCATCGGCATATTCATGAGCAGGCTCAACAAGTACGATATCATCCATAAACAATTCCTCCCCTGTTTTTTCCATGTAAACAGCATATACAAAAAAGCCGCGGAAGGGAATACCTTCCAAAATTAAAACAGAAATTTTACCCCGAAAAAATCAGTAAAATATATATCGATACACTATTGACTTATTAAATCCGATGTGCTATTTTGAATCCGACAAGGGAAGATAATCCCACAAAGGAGGAAAGTATTATGGCACGTTTTACATTACCCCGTGATGTTTATCACGGCAAGGGTTCACTTGAAGCACTTAAGACTTTTAAGGGCAAGAAGGCAATGATCTGCGTAGGCGGCGGATCCATGAAGAAGTTCGGTTTCCTTGACAAG
>CAJOQS010000123.1 GCA_905236925.1 uncultured Lachnospiraceae bacterium
GACCTCTCGGGAGGCGAGAAGGCCCGTGTTTCACTCGCCAAGCTCATGCTCTCGGACGCGAATTTCCTGATCCTCGACGAGCCGACGAACCACCTTGATATTGTATCAAAGGATATCCTCGAGCAGGCGATCTCCTCCTATACGGGAACCGTTGTCTACGTTTCTCACGACCGCTACTTCATCAACAAGACCGCAACCCGTGTGTTCGAGCTTGTCGACCGCCGTCTGGTCCAGTACGAGGGCAATTACGACTATTACCTCGAAAAGCACGATACGGTCATGAACGCCGAATACAACAGCGGAAGCGGCCGCGCCGTAACATCCGCCGTCCCCGGCTCGCGTTCCTCAGGCTCCGCCTTCTCACCCAACGGAAGCGCTGCCTCCACCTCTGCAAAGACCGACTGGAACGAACAGAAAAAGCTTGCAGCCGAACGCCGCAAGCTCGAAAACGAATTTGCATCCTGTGAGTCAGAAATAAACCGCATCGAAACCCGCAACGCCGAGATCGACGCCCTCTTCGAAGACCCCGAAGTCGCCACCGACTCCGTCCGCTTAAGAGAACTCACACAAGAAAAAGAAGATAATGAAAAAGCACTCGCTGCATTAATGGAGACCTGGGAATCCCTCTACGAAAAACTCAACTGACAATGCCGCAAAAAACCAATTACCCTCTCAGTCGCGTCCCTTCAAACCGCCCGCGCGTCCTCAGGTAATACAGTATATACCCAATCCTATCATCCAGCTTCGCCTTCGGATCCGCAATGATATCCAGCGAAATCTCCATATTAAGGACCGTGTGCTCGTCGACCTCATTGGCATGCTCCTCGAGGATCCTGTGCTTTGCCTCGACCGTTTCGGCATCCAGAAAATCCGCGAGGACCTGTGGGATGCCCTGCTCCTCATGCCTGTTCTCGTTAACGTAATCCATACAAACTCCAATCCGTACCCGAAGAAACCGGGTCGCTATCGTTTTTTATTTCCCGAATCGCGCTTCTGACGAAGCTGAAGGTAATAATCCGCATATTCCGTGGTAATCAGCCTGTTCTGAACCATCTTCTCCAGATCGTCGAGGAAATCGTACCTGATAAGCGTCACATCGTCTACCATGCGCTGGAGGATGCCGCCGATCATATTCTGGTATTCCTGCTGCCCGATGACCTGATCGATCCAGAGTATCCTTGCCTCATAGGCCCGCTTGAAATAAACGCTGTAATCCTTGTCCTGCCCGAGCGAATCAAACAGCGACATATCAAAGCTGTACTTCTCTCGCAGCGCCCTCATCGATCTGGGGGTTACCGCAACGATCCCGCCGAGCACATACTGATTCTTGGTATAATAAGTGGTCCCGCTGCGCTCCGTTCCGGTCTGGAAGGAAGGGAACACATCCTCAAAGGTCTCGTATATCCCCATCTCCTTGCGGAGCTTGTTGTAATCGCCGATCTTCTCTTCCCTGACATTGGGACGGTAAGTGACCTTGAGAAACTGGGTATACGGCATGCTCACAACCCTTTCGTTTCCTTCCATAAGGAGGAAATGAGCCATTTTCTTCTTGACCCAGCACAGAGCCGGCGTCCTAGCCGTATCAAACTTCTTCGATTCATCGATGACTATCGGAATATAGTCACGTTTTACCTTGTATTTCCTAAGTAACTGCTTGTAAACAACGGGGGTATATTTCTCCGCATATTCGGCAGCAACCGTATGAACCTCGAGCCTGACCTTCCTGCCCTTCTCGTCTGTTCTGCCGTCTTCATCGCTTTTGCTGTCCCGCTTGGAAGAACCGGCCTTCCGACGTTCCTTACTCTCACCGCCGTCGCCGTCACTTTCTCTCTCGACACGCCCTGCCGCGGCATCCCTTTTTTTCCTTCGTCCGAAGAGTCTGAAGAACCAGAACTCCCTTCTGACAGGCTCTTCCTCTTCATCGTTATAATCGCCCTTAAGACTGCCGTAATCCGGCTCGTCCAGTTCTATCTCCGGGGTATAATCATCGGCCTCAATTAATTTCTCTTCGTCACTTTCGCCGTTGGGCCGCGCGTTTCCTTTCTGCGCACGCCTTCCCTGCGCCGAAGTCCCGACCCTTCCTGCGGGACCGCTTTTCTCCCTGTATTCAGCGTCCTGCTCGGACTCATCGCCTTCATCGGAATCGATATCTTCAACAGCAAAATGTGCAAGAAAGACCATCAAAAGACCCGCGATGATCCCTGCCGCACCCGCTGCCAGCGCCCACAAAGTGTACGTTATGCCTCCGTATACAGCCAGCACAAGCCCGCCGACAACAAGAATGAAAACCGCCAGAAGGAACAGCCTTATTTTCAGTGATCCGTATTTAATTGTAGCGATCAGACGGTTCACCGTAACTCCCCCTTTACCCCGCAATTACATACCGAACGATCATTTCCTGTAAAAAGCAGCCACCTCATCAATGCGCGAATGCATATTCTCAAGCATAAGATCCGCAATGACAACTGCCGCCATAGATTCAACGACAACCGCAGACCTGGGCACAGCGGTGATCTCGCCGCTGTAAACGGTGCTTCCGTCCTCCCCCTGCCTTACTTCGATATAGGGTGTAGGCAGGAAGTTCGCCTTTAATACAAGCTCCTCGCCGTCGCTGACTCCGCCGGCAACTCCGCCTCCAAACTCAACGCCGCTGACCTGATCGATCGATATTACCGCTGCGGCAAGGCGCGCGTCAAGTCCGTCGAACACCGGCTCCCC
>CAJOQS010000124.1 GCA_905236925.1 uncultured Lachnospiraceae bacterium
CGATTTTTTATATGTCAACAACTTTTTTAACTTTTTTTGAAAATTTCTTTCGGAACCTCTCAGCCCTTGATTTTACTGGATTTCTTGTTTTTGACCGACTGTAAATTTTGTCAGTTGTATATACAATTCTCGGCCATTATTCAAGTTGTGTATCGGGCTCTTCTGTTTGAGGTTCAACAGCCTCATCAGGGATGGTTTCCTGAGCCGCTTTTTCCTGCTGCGATTCCGTTGTAAGCCGTATCACTTCGACCGAGTTTTCTTCCACTACCGTATATGTGGCCTTGGTTCCCGTGGGATACATCAATTCGATTGTGTCGTTCATCTTCGCCCTGAACTTCTCGCGACCGTCTTTTCTGTATATGATGCACGCATCACCGCTCGTTATTATGAGCTCGCCGCCTGCCGACAGAAGTGAATCGTAGCTGACGCCCGTTTCGATCTTCATCTGCTCCGAGCCGTTGATATCATATAATGTGATCAGTCTTATCCCGGTGTTCTGCTCCCTTGCCAGAATGAAGCCTTCCGCGCCGCCTGTTACGGAAGCGAGCACACCGTCTCCCGAGTACTTCTTCATTTCTTCGGGTACTTCCCTGAACTTATAAAGGATGCTTCCGGTCGGTCCCGTTACAAGAACGCGCTCGTTCCCCAGAAACCTTACGTCAGGGATCAGGTCGTCCTTAAAGGAATAGCTTCCTACTATCTTGTCCGTATAATTCTGTCCTACATCTCCGAAGTTGTAGAATGTGACCCAGCTCTCCTGAGTCTGCCCGGCCTTGATGTATGATGTGACCAGCTTCCTTCCGTCGGGCGACAGTGCCATCGTTACGGGGAAGCCTGATTTTCTGACTTCTGTCCTGATATCGAGCAGCATCGCGCCGCTGATATCATATAAATAGATATGATCCGAATCGCCGTCGTCGGTCCTGACAGCAGTTACGCCCTGTCCGGCAACGCAGAGTCCCGCCACCTTGCCCGCAACGTTTATCACATTGTTGGAGCCGTCTCCTCCGGTAACATGCACCTCGGTTTTGCCCTTGTCCGCGAAAGCGGCGAAATCTCCTCCGACCGCAGCGATCGGTGTTCCGAACTCATAGCTTATCTTCCAGGTTACTTTTCCGTCCGCGGCATGTCCTTCCGCACCGTCATTATTATACAGAACAAATCCGTTGGTCGTTTTCAGGCACGAGGCTCCCGGGATGCCCGGATACTCAGCCGCTGTTTCCCACGACGTATAAGTGGTCTTCTTTCTGACGTGTGTCACAACTAGCACCACCACAATGGCCAGCCCCAGCACGATCATGACCAGGAGTGCTCCCGGACTTCTTCTTCGGCGAGGCCGTTCCTCATATTCTTCCGTGTATTCTTCTTCGTATTGTCTCATAGCGCACCGATCGTACTCTTTTTATAATAGGCGATCGCTTCGGATATATTTCCGGCGTCACCGTTGTTTATTATATCTATTAAAGTATCGAGCATCGGAACGCTCATGTTCTCCTTGCCGATGTACGGCTCGTATTTACCCGATATTTCCATGGAGATATCCTTGATCTCAGCCTCGGCATCGCGCTGCTCATTATAGGCGGCCTCGTTCTCCGCGGTCAGCCTTTCGATCTCGGATGTATAGCGCGCTTTGATCTCCTCGGTGACATCCTTCTTTGTCACATTCTCGAATTCCGAAAGCGCCTGCTTCTTCTGTTCTATGATCTCGTTGATCCTGCCGTTAAGCTCGCCGATCTCCTCATCGTACTTCTCGAGGCCGTATCCGCTCTCGTCGCGGTCCTTGCGGATGTTCTTCTCCATCTGGCCGATGTTTTTCCTGACGCGCTTGATCTTTTCGCGAAGCTGCTTTGCCTGTCTGAGCGCTTCAAGATGCTTCTCCCTGACAAGCTTGAATACAAGAGTGAACAGCAGCAGCGCAATGATTATCACCGCGGCGTAGATGCCGACGAGGATCAGCGTCCTGATATTGGAGGTCGTTTCGGGCGCGATCGGGATCAGCTTGTATATTCCGAAGGGTACAGCCAGAAGCACGACTATTGAAAGGAGGATAACAAGGAAATCCCCCAGCCCGTCGGGCATATACAGTGTGAAGAAGTAGCCGTTGTTGAAGATCCTTGCTATATGCTCCCGCGAGAAAATGCCTCGGATGTCCTGCTTCAGCGAGCGCACCTGCTCGTTGAGGTCAGCCGTTTCGGACGTTACGCGCGCGTCGACCTTTGAGCCCTTGTCCTTGCCCCTTTTGGTCTTTACGCCCTTAAGGCGCTCACGCGTTGCCTCGATATTCTGGTCAAAGCTCTTTTCGATCTCGCTCCTGCGTTTTGAAACGACCGAGGAGATCTCGCTGTCCATGGCCTTTCTGCCGACAGTGATCTCCTTATCAAGCTGACGCTGTTTTTCGGCAAGGTCGCTGACCCTGACCTTAAGCTCGTCAAGCTGAAGTATCCTGTTCTTCACGCGGACAAGCACATCGGCACCCTCCGCAAGGAGATTGCCGACACCTGTTGTCTCAACTGCCGTCTCAGATGTTGTCTCTGCTTTTTCAATTTCAATCGCATCCGGATTTAAGATTTCATCACTCATTGATAAGAATCTCCTCTATTGGCTGTCTATAGTTCAACTCTTCCGTTAAGCGCACGCAGCAGTGTTACCTCGTCGATATTCTCCAGGTCGCCTCCGACCGGTATTCCCGAGGCTATCCTGCTGACCTTTATGCCCGTGGGACGCACGAGCTTTGATATGTACATGGCCGTAGCCTCGCCCTCCACGCTGGAGTTCGTGGCTATGATGACCTCGTCCACGTCCTGACGGAGCCTGACCATGAGTTCTTTCAGCTTGATATCCGCCGGCGTGATGCCCAGCATCGGCGAGATCGCGCCATGAAGGACATGGTAGACGCCGTCGTATTTGCCGGTCTTCTCGTAGGCTGC
Organism: uncultured Lachnospiraceae bacterium; assembly: GCA_905236925.1. Classification (GTDB taxonomy): domain Bacteria; phylum Bacillota; class Clostridia; order Lachnospirales; family Lachnospiraceae; genus RUG11977. The sequence goes on from CAJOQS010000124.1 coordinate 2,928, forward strand.
AAGGTCGCGTGAATTCTCCACAACCATTATGACCCTTTTGTTCCTGCCCTGACTCGCGCAGATAGGGCATATCTCGCTGTCCGTCAGAACAAAGCACTCCTTGCAGCAATGCACGTTCTGCTTCGCATCGAGGATCGTATCGGTCAGTCCCTTCACCGCTTCATCAGACATTCCGAGTATGTGGAATGCCAGCCGCTGCGCGGACTTGCGCCCGACTCCCGGAAGACGGCCGAGTTCAGATATCAGTTTGTCTATTTTTCCGCTATAGTAATCCATCTTCTATCAGAAAGGGAATCCTCCGCCCAGTCCGCCAAGGCCTCCCGTGAGCGAACCAAATACTTCAGACTGCTCGTCCTCCATCTTGCGAAATGCTTCGTTTACCGCTGCCATGATCAGATCCTGGAGCATCTCAATATCATCGGGATCCACAACCTCAGGCTTCAGCTTGATCGAGGTTATCTCCTTCTTGCCCGAGACAACGACCGAAACGGCTCCGCCGCCTGCGGATGCTTCCCACTCCTTGGTCTCCATCTCCTGCTGCTTTTCTTCCATCTGACGCTGCATACGCTGTGCCTGCTTCATCAGATTGTTCATGCCTCCCGGCATCATTCCTCCGGGAAACCCTCCTTTTCCTTTACCCATTTCCTTATCCTCCTGATCATATTCTCATTATGTATACTCTATCGGTACGCCTTTGGCAATCTTGGATATGTCGAATGTCTCCTTCAGACTCTTCTTGTCGGTGTAAACATACTCGATATCGATATCCTTCTGCGTCAGCTCGGCAAGCGCCTTTTTCAGCTCATCGCCGCGCTGCTTCACAACGTCCATGTCAAAATCGTTGTCGAACACAAGCTTCAGCCTGTCCTGATCACCAACCGACGGAACCGCGGTTATCAGAGAATTCTTGATGATCAGCGGCATCGATTTAATGATGTTGTTCCATGCTTCGGCTATCTTCCTGATGTCCTCGCTCAAGGGCCTGGCGAGTATGTGCGGTTCGGAAGTTCTTTCCGTTCCTTCCCCCGCAGAGCCTTCTTCCACGCCTTCCGCACGCGGTGCGGCACGGAATTCTCCGTTCTCAAGCTTCTGCTCCAGCACACGGACCCTGTCATAGAGGGCTTCCCGCGTTTCTTCGGACTCGGGTCTGCACATCTTGACCAGCTCGACTTCCCCAAGAAGACGCTTCTGAGATGCATACCTTATCCGGTTGGAAAGCTCCAAAAGGTTACGTATATATCTGATTATGACCTCTTCGTCTATGGCTTTTGCCTCGCTTACAAGGAGCGCCATGTTGTCGGCCGAGAACTCCAGAACAGCTACCGGATCGTCCGCCGTTTTCGCTATGAGCAGGTTTCTGAGGTACCACGAGAAATCATTGACAAACTGCG
>CAJOQS010000125.1 GCA_905236925.1 uncultured Lachnospiraceae bacterium
GTCGTTATGAAATTGTCCGCGGCCTGAACGAGAGCCTCAAAAAGCATTCTGTCCGTCACATCCTCCGGCGTGCACAGAATATGCTTTTCCGCTTCTAAATCACCATCCCTGCCGCAGGCCAGGTTGACCAGCTTTCCGGCGCGGCTCCTGCTCCGGGCGATCATGTCCTCGGCCATGGCCGTTATCCCGCCGTTTTCCGCGCCTTCTCCGATCCCGCATACGCATGCGAGAACGGTAGTCCCGCCGGCTTTTACATCAACCGCTATGTCAAAGGGTGTGAAACAGTGTTCAAGGCCTTCCGCCTCGTTATCCCGCTCGGTCCTCAGAAGTATGAAATCATCATATTTTTCGCTGCGTTCACGCGCACTGCCGGAATCGAAGTCAAAGAATATGCCGGCACCTTCCCCCGACTCGGGTTTTACGGTTATCCTGCCGCCTTCTTCCCTTTGATCGACCCGTGCCGAGCTTTCGGGAAGGACTTTCCTGATCGAATCCCCTGTGCTCGGACAGCTGTGCTCATGCCAGTTGAAAAGCGGTGTCACAATGAACCTGAAGGCCTCACCCGGATTCTCGATCCTGTACACTATGGCAGCCTCATTGCTGCCGTATTTTAATGCAAGGGTCTTGCGTATCCTTATGCTCCCGAGCTCATAGATAAAAGTTACGGCGCCGTCGCTGATAAAAGAGGTCAGGTAACGGCTGCCGTCGGCTACTGTCTCATGCTCCTTTTTAAGATGGATCGAAGCCGAAAGATTTCTGACGCAGTCGCCGGTCATTATCCTCTCTTCCGTTTTGGAAAGCGCGGTGAACCTTTCGACAGGCGGATGAAGGCTTGCTATAAGATATCCCTGATGCGTCCTGTTAAGCGCGCCCGTCACGGAGCCTCCCGCATAGCCTCCTATACCGTTTGTAAGAACCCACTCCCTTTGAATATTAGCCTCAAGATCAGAAAGATCGTCGAGTCTGAATCCCACCATATCATACTCCTCCGATAAACCCGATTGCGAGCCGCCTAAGGCAGCTCGCAATCTGTCAGTTACGCATTTAATTTTTCCATCTCGTCAAGCAGCTCGTCAAACAGCTTCAGTCCTGCGTTGATCGGCTCCGCGGTAGACATATCCACACCTGCGATCTTCAGAAGATCGATAGGCGGCTTCGAGCATCCGCCGGAAAGGAATTTCTTGTAATCCGCAACGGCGGTCTCGCCTTCGCTGAGAATTCTTTCGGCGAGCGCCACTGCTGCCGAGAATCCCGTAGCATACTGGTAAACGTAGAAATTGTAGTAGAAGTGAGGTATCCTTGCCCACTCCATCGCGATATCCTCGTCTACGACCATATCCTCGCCGAAATACAGCTTGTTCAGGTCGTAATAGAGCTTCTTCAGCGTGTCGGGTGTGAGTGACTCGCCTCTCTCTGCCATTTCATGAGTCTTAAGCTCGAATTCCGCAAACATCGTCTGACGGTAAACCGTACTCTTGAAGCTGTCAAGGAAATGGTTTATCAGGTAAGCGCGCTGCGCCTTGTCCGTAGTCTTTGAAAGAAGATGCTTTACAAGGAGAACCTCGTTGCAGGTCGAAGCAACCTCCGCAACAAAGATCACATAATGCGCGTCAACGTACGGCTGGTTCTTGAAGGAGAGGTACGAATGCAATGCATGTCCCATCTCATGAGCCAGGGTGAACATACTGTCAAGTGTGCCCGAATGGTTCAGAAGTACATAGGGATGTGCTCCGGCAATTCCGGCCGAATATGCGCCGCTGCGCTTGCCTTCATTCTCATATACATCGATCCAGCGGTTTTCAAAGCCCTCTTTAAGTATTGCCCTGTAGTCGTCGCCCAGGGGTGCGAGAGCCTCGTAAACGGTCTTCTTGGCCTCATCAAAGGGAATATTGATATCAACATCCTTGACCAGCGGAACCGCATTGTCATACATATGCAGCTCGTCAAGACCGAGCAGCTTCTTGCGCAGCCTTACGTAGCGGTACATCTTATCCATGTTGGCATGTATCGCATCTATCAGATTGTGATAGACCTCGGTCGGAACATTGTTGCCGAATACAGCTGCTTCAAGGCTGTTTGCGTATTTACGCGCCTTGGCCTCGAAGATATGAGTCTTTACCTGACCCGAATAGAGAGCGGCAAGAGTATTCTTATAGCTCTCATATGTGCTGTACATAGCGTGGAAGGCCTCCTCGCGCACTCTTCTGTCCCTGCTCTCGAGGAACGGGATGTAGCGTCCGTGGGTAAGTCTGACCTTCTCGCCGTTTTCATCGGTTATTTCCGGAAATACCAGATCCGCATTGTTGAACATTGAAAAAGCGGTGCCCGGAACAGCGGCAACCTCGCCTGATGATGCAAGGAGCTTCTCCATGTCGGGGCTCAGGGTATGAGGCTTGAAACGGAGTCTCTCGTTGATCGATATCCTGTAGCGCTCAAGCTCGGGCTTCTCGCTATAGAACTTTTCTATCGCGCCGTCAGGCAGGGCAAGCAGTTCGGGAACGATGAAGGATAATTTCTCCATTATCCCTACATACACGGACCTTACGCGCATAACAAGCTTCTGGTTCTCGGCGTTGCCCGTGTCGACATCCGAAACTCTTGCGGCGTAGCCAAAAAGCCTGCCTGCAATATACTCGATATCCTCCTCGAGGCGGGACGCTTCATAAACGCCGCCGGCGGTGTTGAGCTTTCCCTCGTATCCCGCAAGCTTATCGGCCAGTTCGGAAACCTTCGCCAGATCAGCCTCCCAGTCGGCAAGGGTCGCATAGATGTCCTCGACCTTCCATGTATCCTCAACCTTTACTTCACTTCTCTTGGGTAATTCTTTTGCCATAGGTACAGTCCTCTCTTTATTATTTTACTCCATAGACATGATATACCCGGATCCTCCATATGTCCATAAACAGGATATAAAATCGCATACGAAAAAATGAGTGCCGAAAGAACCGGCACTCAAGAAGAGGATAGTATAATGAAAAAAAGGGTTATTCTTAATCGGGAAGTGCTTCTTTCTTGGGAACTTCAACCTTTTCCTCAAAGCTTCCGAACATTTCATTGACGGCAGCGGCGTCAGGCTTTCTTGTAAACAGGCTGACGATCGGTACGATGATAAGTCCGCCGACCATCGCAACCACGCCGGAATTGATCGATGACTTGAAGATATATCCGAAGAAGCTTCCCCATTTAGCGGTATCGATACCGCCGAGGGTAACAACAAGCTGGGTGATCGCTATACCGCAGCCCCATACGAAGCAGCATGCGACAGAGGCCTTCGTGACACCCTTCCAGTAAAGACCGTAGAGGAAAGGAGCAAGAAACGCGCCTGCGAGAGCTCCCCACGAAACACCCATCATCTGGGCGATGAAGGTAAGTCCGGGATACGAATCCTTTATAACGGCCAGTACGGCAGATACGAGAATGAAGAACACGATAAACAGTCTCATTACAAATACCTGCTTCTTCTCGGTCATTTCCTTCTTCGAGGTGGGCTTGATAACATCAAGCGTAAAGGTCGAGCTTGATGTCAGAACAAGCGAGGACAGGGTCGACATCGATGCAGCCAGAACGAGAACAATAACGATCGCTATTATCACGGAAGGCAGCGTCGAAAGCATCGTCGGTACTATCGTATCAAAGAGAGGCTTGCCCGTAGCGGGGTTGTACTTGATCTTGTCGGCGTAGAGACGTCCGAATCCTCCGAGGAAGTAGCAGCCTCCGGCAACAACTATAGCAAAGAAGGTTGAAATGATGGTTCCCTTGTGAATGTCCTTTTCGCTCTTGATCGCGTAGAACTTTCCGACCATCTGGGGAAGTCCCCATGTGCCGAGTGATGTAAGGATGACCACGAACAGGAGGGCCAGCGGGTCAGGTCCGAAGAACGAAGAGAACGCTCCGCCCTGCCAGCCGTCCGCTTCAACCGCAGACAGCGCCTTCTCTGCAGCGAGAAGACCGCCGTTGTCCTTTAATACCGCAGCGATGACTGCCACGATTCCGAACAGCATTATGATTCCCTGGATGAAATCGTTGATCGCGGTAGCCATATAGCCGCCGAAGATAACGTAGATACCGGTAAGCACCGCCATCATCGCGATAACAGCCCAGTAGGGGATATCAAAAACAAGACCGAACAGACTCGAAAGTCCGTTATACAGCGAAGCGGTATAGGGGATCAGGAAAATGAAAACGATTACCGAAGCGATGACCTTGAGAGTCGTGGAATCGAACCTCTTGCCGAAATAATCCGGCATGGTCTTCGCGTCGAGCTTCTGTGTCATGATCCTGGTTCTTCTTCCAAGGATATTCCATGCAAGAAGCGAACCGATAAAGGCGTTGCCGAGTCCGGCCCATGTGGCCGAGGTTCCGTAGAGCCAGCCGAACTGTCCGGCATATCCAACAAATATAACCGCCGAAAAATATGAAGTTCCGAAAGCAAACGCGGTAAGCCA
>CAJOQS010000126.1 GCA_905236925.1 uncultured Lachnospiraceae bacterium
AAAGCGAGAGGCCTTTTTCTTATCTCTTGAATTTGTTGATGATATCGGTGAGTTCCTTTACGCGATCCTTGCAGGAATCAACCTCTGATGTGGTTCCGGCTGCTTCGGAAACCATATCGGTTGTCTTGCCTGCGATGTCCGTGATACCGTTTGCGGTATCGCCGATCGTTTCATTGATTCCATTGATCGCATCTACGATCATGTTGATGTTCTGAGTAAGAACGTTAACGCTTGCCTCGATCTCACCCATGCTGTCCTTGAAGGAAGCAGCATCGCTTCTGTACTGATCGCTGACCTTACCGAAGTTGTCGTAGTCGGAAAGAACGTTCTTCTCAAGGAATTCGATCAGCTCTCCGATGCACTCGGACATCTGACCAACAGCACCGTTAACTTCTCCTACTATTGTAGAAATATCCTTAACCGCCGATGATGACTGGTCGGCGAGGTTTCCGATCTCGCTGGCAACTACCGAGAAGCCTCGTCCCGCTTCTCCCGCACGTGCTGCCTCGATAGAAGCATTCAGTGCAAGAAGGCTTGTACGTGAGGAGATCGCCATAATGGTCCTTGTCAGCTCGTTGATCTTCTCAACTGCCTTTGAAGACTCGATAGCTGCCTCAGACTTCTCTTTAACGGATTCATACAGTGAAGTTGTAGTTCTGGTTGCTTCTTCGGTTGTACGCTTCAGTTCTCCGGCTCTGCCCATAACCTCAACAGAAAGCCTGTTGCCTGTATTGGCCATTCCCTTGATCTCCTGAGCGCCTGCCTGGATATTCTCGACATTGCCCGTGATCGCGGAAATAGAAGCTGATGTTTCCTGCATTCCTGCTGCAAGCTCCTCGGTCGTAGCCGAGTTGTCTGTACAGAGGTTGTCAACCGTTCTGATGGAATTGCTGAGTTCTTCGATATTGTCATCGATGCTGACGCTAGCCTTGGCGATATTGCCTACCATTCCGTTCAGGCTGGCAGTCATTCGCTCGATGGCCTTGGCCATAACACCGAATTCATCCTTACGCTTACTAACTTTGTGAATGTGCTCGTCAGGTCTAAGATCGAGGTCGGCCGCCCTGTTGATGATAGGAACGATCGTATCGATAACCCTCATAAGGAGCATTACGATCACATATCCGAGGATGCAGCATAAGATCGTGGCGGTAAGACCGATACTGATCATCTTGGATTTAAGCTCGTTAACCGGTCTGATGAACTCATCGTAGTCCGCTGTAACAACAGCTATTCTTGAATTATCCTTGGTAAGCGAGAAGCCCGCAAGCTTATTTGCACCCTTGTACTCATAGATAATGGAATCCGGTTCAACCTTCTCACCTGCGGAAAGCCTTGCAACGATATCCTTTACTCCGGCATTCTCGACGGGCTGTCCGATCTTGTCCTTATTGGGATGCCAGAGCATCGTTCCGTCCGAGCTGACCATATAAGCATAGGAGCCGGCAACATTCGTGATCTCGAGGTTACCCAGGAGTTCGTCATAATCTATCTTTATGAAAGCATCGTAGTCAGCAGTTACAAGAACGATATTGCCCTGTGTAGTGAAGGAGTATCCGGCGATCTTCTTGGATCCCTTATAATCATATACAACTGAACCTTTATTAACAGTTCTGCCTGCCTGAAGTTCAGAAACGATACCCTTTACAGCCGCATTCTCGACAGGCTGTCCAACCTTATCCTTGTTGGGATGCCAGAGCATTGTTCCGTCGGGAGCAACCATGTAGGCATATGATCCCTCAACCCCGTTGATCGAGATGTCTCCGATAAGCGTATCATAGTCGATCCGCACGAACTGATCGTAATCGGCGGTAACCATAATGATAAGGCCCTGAGCGGTGAAGGCATATCCGTCGATCTTCTTGCCTTCATCGTTCTCGTACATAACGGCGCCGTTCTCAACCTTCTCGCCCTTGGCAAGCTTTGTGCAGATAGCCAGAACATGTTCGTTTTTGATGGGCTGTCCGATCTTTGAGGCATCGGGATGCCACAATATAACTCCTGTGGGAGCCACCGCGTATGCATATGAACCCTCAACGCCCTTGATCTTGATGTTGCTAAGGATCGTAGCGACACGGTTTGCATCAAGCGGAAGTCCAAGCGCCGTAACAAGATCGATACCGATAACTACTTCCGAAGCAATGTTCTCGGAACAGTCAAGGTAGATCCTCTCGCTGTTTGCGATCGAAGCATCGATTCCGACAACCGCCTCATCCGCGAGGTTAAGTGCGTAATTCAGATAAACCTCTTCGCCGAAATCTGTAAGAGAATCGATTCCGACCGCTGCTTCCTCCGCAAGATTCATCGCGTATGTCTGGTAGGTCTCTTCCATCGCGGTGGTGGTTCTCTTGGCGGAAACCAGTGTGAGGATGAGCATGGGAATCAGTACCATTGCCACGATAAGAGCAGCCAGCTTGGTGTTAGTCTTGTTGATAAAGCTGACCTTATGGGATTCATGCTTATCCTTGATGGCTGCCTTCTGATTGGCTAGTTTCTGCGTCTCTTTCATACTGTTTGTAAACTCCTTTAGTTTTTCGCAAAAGTATAAACTTTCAGTAGTACCATTGTACCACTGTTTTCGCAAAAATCCAATCATTTTTTGCGGATTCCCTAAATACTTTTTGTCATTTTTTGTTCTGTCTTCCCTTTTTTCCAAATATATGTAAAAATATAGAAAACCGTACCCGGTTTTATCTATTTTTTACAAAGGAAAGGGATAGAGAATATGTACAAATCCGACATTGAGATCGCGCAGGAATGCACTCTCCGCCCGATCGACGAAATCGCCGAAGCTGCAGGCATCGGCGCGGACTATCTGGAGCATTACGGCAGGTACAAAGCCAAGGTTGATCTTAAGCTGCTGAAGGACAGAAAAGATGCCCCCGACGGCAAGCTGATCCTTGTCACCGCCATCAATCCGACCCCGGCCGGAGAAGGCAAGACCACTACCACCGTCGGACTTGCGGACGGACTTAAAAGGCTCGGGAAGAATGTCATCGTTGCCCTTCGTGAACCTTCTCTCGGTCCTGTCTTCGGCATCAAGGGCGGTGCCGCGGGCGGCGGTTATGCGCAGGTTGTTCCGATGGAGGATATCAACCTCCACTTTACCGGCGATTTCCACGCAATTGGAGCCGCCAACAATCTCCTTGCCGCCATGCTCGACAATCATATCCAGCAGGGCAATTCTCTCGGAATAGATGTTAAGAAGATCACCTGGAAACGCTGTGTTGACATGAACGACAGACAGCTCAGGAACGTAGTAGACGGTCTTGGCGGCCGTATGCAGGGCGTTCCGCGTGAGGACGGTTTTGATATAACCGTTGCCAGCGAAGTCATGGCTGTTCTTTGCCTTTCCTCCTCGATAACAGATATGAAGGAACGCCTCGGGCGCATGATAGTCGGATACACATACGACGACAAGCCGGTAACCGCACACGACCTGAAGGCCGAGGGCGCCATGGCGGCTCTTCTGAAGGATGCCCTGAAGCCCAATCTCGTTCAGACTCTTGAGGGTACACCTTCCTTTGTACACGGAGGTCCCTTCGCGAACATCGCCCACGGCTGCAACTCCGTCATTGCGACACGCATGGCCATGAAGCTCGGCGATTATGCAGTTACCGAAGCAGGCTTCGGCGCCGATCTCGGAGCGGAAAAGTTCCTTGATATCAAGTGCCGACTTGCCGGACTTAAGCCCTCCGCTGTCGTAGTTGTCGCCACTGTCCGCGCGCTTAAGAACCACGGCGGCGTTGCCAAGGCCGATCTTAATCAGGAAAACCTTACTGCTCTTGAGGCAGGTCTTCCCAACCTTCTGCAGCACGTTGACAATATCATAAATGTATATAAGCTCCCCTGTGTCGTTGCTGTCAACGCATTTCCGACCGATACTGCCGCCGAGTTAAAGCTCGTCGAGGACAAATGCCGTGAGCTCGGCGTCAATGTCGCTCTCAGCAGGGTCTGGGAGAAAGGCGGTGAGGG
>CAJOQS010000127.1 GCA_905236925.1 uncultured Lachnospiraceae bacterium
GGCCGACTGGATCGGATTGGATGAATTGTTTTCCATGATAAACGGATCGCTTTCTATTCCACATTGTGAAACTGCAGTTAAATAATAACATCTTCTGTGTAAAAATACAAGGATTTACTGCTATTGCGTTGACATTTTGGGGTAATGGTATTATAATCCAGGTATCACAAAGCAAAACATTGTTTCACGATGCGAAACAAAGGAGGAAACGATATGAATGAAGTATTGACCAGACTCGGGAAGATCGGTATTGTGCCCGTCATAGCGCTTGACGACGCGAAGGATGCGCTTCCCCTCGGAAAGGCACTGCTGGCAGGAGGCATTGGCTGCGCGGAGGTTACTTTCAGGACCGCTGCCGCGGAGGAAGTCATCAGAACACTGACTAAGGAGCTCCCCGAAATGCTTACCGGCGCAGGAACCGTTCTCACCACCGAACAGGTTGACCGTGCTGTTGCAGCCGGAGCAAAGTTCATTGTAAGCCCCGGTCTTAATCCCAAGGTTGTTGAGTATTGTGTTAATAAAGGCATCCCGGTAACACCCGGATGCTCCACCCCTTCCGACGTTGAGATCGCTCTTGAGTACGGCCTTGATGTTGTAAAATTCTTCCCTGCGGAAGCAAGCGGCGGAATAGCCATGATCAAGGCGATGAGCGCTCCCTACAGCGGTGTGAAGTTCATGCCTACCGGCGGTATCAACGCCGGCAACATCAATAATTACCTTTCGTTCAACAAGGTTCTTGCCTGCGGCGGAAGCTGGATGGTTGACAAGAAGCTTGTGGCAACCGGCAACTTTGACGAGATCACAAGGCTTTCACGCGAAGCTGTCGAGACCATTCTCGGTTTCGAGGTAGGACATGTCGGAGTCAACCTTAACAGCGAAAGCGAAGCTGCGGAGACTGCGGACAGGTATTCGAAGCTCTTCGGATTCGCGCGTAAGGACGGCAACAGCTCCATCTTCGCGGGTGCCGGCGTCGAGATCATGAAGTCTAAGTATCTCGGAACAATGGGCCACATCGCGATCAGGACCAATTCGATCGAGCGTGCTGTATATCATCTTGAGCAGCGCGGAGCGAAGTTTAATCAGGAATCAGCCAAGAAGGACGAGAAGGGCAACCTGAAGGCCATCTACCTTGACGAGGAATTTGGCGGATTCGCGGTACATCTGGTACAGAAGTAAGTTGTAATATTATACGAGGAGGATACGTTATGAAGAGAGTAGTTACATTCGGCGAGATCATGCTCAGACTCGCACCCGAAGGATATTATCGTTTTTTACAGGCGGACACATATGGAGCAACCTACGGCGGCGGCGAGGCCAACGTTGCGGTTTCTCTTGCGAATTTCGGTGTGGATGCCGCATTCGTTACAAAGCTGCCCAAGCATGAGATAGGTCAGGCAGGAATCAATTCGCTCCGCAGATTCGGCGTTGATACTGACGATATCGTTCGCGGCGGCGACAGGGTAGGCATCTACTTCCTTGAGAAGGGCGCAAGCCAGAGGCCTTCCAAGGTTATCTACGACCGCGCTGGTTCTTCGATCGCAACGGCACAGTCCGGTGATTTCGACTGGGACGATATTTTCGAGGGAACCGACTGGTTCCACTTCACAGGCATCACTCCCGCACTGAGCGATAACTGCGCGCAGCTGTGCCTGGAGGCCTGCAAGGCTGCCAAGGCCAAGGGCGTTACGATCAGCTGTGACCTCAATTACCGCAACAAGCTCTGGAGCAAGGAGAAGGCCGGCAAGGTCATGGGTGAGCTTATGCAGTACGTTGATGTATGCATTGCCAATGAGCAGGATGCGGACGACGTATTCGGAATCAAGGCAAGCAACACCGATGTTACCTCCGGCAAGGTTGACCACGAGGGCTACAAGGATGTAGCTAAGCAGCTGGCTGACCGCTTCGGCTTCAAGAAGGTTGCCATCACTCTCCGCGGTTCTATCTCTGCCAACGACAACGACTGGGCCGCAATGCTCTATGACGGCACCGGCTACTATTTCAGCAAGACCTACCGCATTCACATCGTTGACCGTGTCGGCGGCGGCGATTCCTTCGGCGCGGGACTCATCTATTCCTGCCTCAATGATTACAGTGCGCAGGAAGCCATCGAGTTTGCGGTTGCCGCAAGCTGCTTAAAGCACAGCATCGAAGGCGATTTCAATATGGTCACTGTTGACGAAGTCAAGAAGCTTGCGGGCGGAGACGGATCCGGACGCGTACAGAGATAATTCGGGAGGTTTGGGACATGGCAAAAGCATTTATGGATAAGGATTTCATCTTGAACAGTGAGAGCGCGAAGACTCTCTATCACAACTACGCTGCGAAGATGCCTATCATTGATTATCACTGTCATCTGAATCCGAAGGAGATATGGGAAGACAGGAGATTCAAGAATATCACCGAGGTCTGGCTCGGCGGAGACCATTATAAATGGCGCCTGATGCGCGCAAACGGAGTTGACGAGAAGTATATAACCGGCGACGCTCCGGACAAGGAGAAGTTCTTCAAGTTTGCGGAAACACTGGAGAAGTGCATCGGGAACCCGGTATTCCAGTGGAGCCACCTGGAACTGCGCAGATACTTCGATTATCAGGGCGTTCTGAACAGCAAGACCGCCGAGGAGGTTTGGAACCTCTGCAACGCGAAGCTTGCCGAGCCCGCTTTTTCTGCCCGTGGCCTTATGAAGATGTCCAACGTGAAGCTCGTCTGCACAACTGACGATCCGGTGGATTCACTTGAGTACCACGAGAAGATCAAGGCGGACAGCAGCTTTGATATCACGGTTCTTCCCGCATGGCGTCCCGACAAGGTCGTTAATATCGAGAAGCCCGAATTTGCGGCTTACGTTAAGAAGCTCGGAGAAGCAGCAGGCGTTGAGATCGCATGCCTGAACTGCGTTAAGAAGGCGCTTAAGAACCGCCTTGATTTCTTCGCTGCCCACGGCTGCAAGCTTGCCGATCACGGTATCGAGTACGCTCCGTATGTAGATACAACCTTCGAGGAGGCAAACGCCATATTCAAGAAAGCCTATGCGGGCGAGGCAGTTTCTGCAGAGGAGATAGCCAGGTACAAAACCTTTATCCTCGGATTCTTCGGTACCGAATATGCCGAAAGAGGCTGGACAATGCAGCTTCACTACGGCTGCAAGAGAAACAACAATGCCAGAATGTTCGCGAAGCTCGGTCCCGATACCGGTTATGACTGCATCTTAAACGGCGCTCCCGGACCTCAGCTTGCCGATTTCCTGAATATGCTCGACAAGGAGGACAAGCTTCCAAAAACGATCATTTACAGCCTTGATCCCAACGACAACGCTGTTATCGAGACCATCATGGGCTGTTTCCAGGATTCTACAGCTGTAGGAAAGCTTCAGCACGGTTCCGCGTGGTGGTTCAACGATCACAAGGACGGCATGGAGGCGCAGATGAAGTCACTGGCAAATGAAGGAGTTCTCGGCAATTTCATCGGAATGCTGACAGACTCGAGAAGCTTCCTTTCATATCCCAGACATGAGTATTTCAGAAGGATCATGTGCAATCTGATCGCCGGTTTTGTTGAGAACGGCGAGTATCCTTGGGACGAGCAGCTGCTCGGAGAGATGGTACAGGATATTTCGTACAATAATGCGAAGA
>CAJOQS010000128.1 GCA_905236925.1 uncultured Lachnospiraceae bacterium
CGGTCGATGCCGGACGGCTGACCCAGGGACAGGTCATAGCGCTTGTGAACTATCTTTCGCAGATACTCCTGGCCCTTATTGCGATGGTCAATCTTATCAATTCCTTCACTAAGGCCATCGCGTCCGCGGAGAGGATCACCCAGATCTTTGATCCCGATGAATTCGAAAAGAGAAAGAGCGCTCGGCATATCATTGAAAATGCCGATGATATAAAAGGCGATCCGCAGGCGCATATCGAGTTTGACAATGTATCCTTTACCTACCCCGGCGCGGAGGCTGCCGGGATCAGCGGGATCAGCTTCAAGCTGAAAAAGGGTGAGACCCTCGGCATCATAGGCGGTACCGGCGCCGGAAAAACGACCGTTATAAACCTTCTCGCAGGCTTTTACCGTCCGACCTCCGGCCATATATTCCTTGACGGTGTAAATACCGCAGGAATGGAACAGCATGAGATAAGAAAGCATTTCGGGGTCACTCCCCAGAAGAAGAACCTTATCAAGGGAACGATCCGTGAAAACCTCAGCTTCGGACGCGATGTTACAGACGAAGAGCTCGAAAGGGCGCTTGAGATCTCGCAGGCCGCAGAATTCGTAAACAAGCCCGCAGTCGGGCTCGATTATATGGTCGAGAAGGCGGGAACAAACCTCTCGGGAGGACAGCAGCAGAGACTCACTATCGCGAGGGCGCTTGTCGGATGCGACGATGTTCTGATCCTTGACGACAGCGCTTCCGCACTCGATTTTGCGACCGATGCAAGGCTCAGAAAGGCATTGTCAACGCAGACGCCGGGGCTCACGCTGGTAATTGTTTCGCAGAGAGTCGGATCGCTGATGAACGCCGACAGGATAATAGTTCTTGATGACGGAAAGCAGGTTGGCTCGGGAAAGCATGCAGAACTGCTTGAGAGCTGCGAAGTATACAGAGAGATCTACGAATCTCAGACAAAATAAACTATGAAGAAGCTTATTAAACCTTATTGGGGATACCTGATACTTGTCCTGACGCTTGCGGTGGCGAACGTCGCGGCGACGCTGTATGCCCCGATACTTACCGGCAATGCGATCGACCTGATGCTCGGGGAGGGAAAGGTAATCTTTTCCGGCCTGCCGGGGATACTCATAACCTTTGCTGTTGTTATCGCATTTACATCGGTCACCCAATGGCTTATGACAATAGTCATAAACCGTATCGCATACGATGTGGTGAACAATCTGAGGGACGAGCTGTTCTACAAGCTTCATGCCCTTCCGCTCAGCACGATAGACAGGATCTCGCACGGTGACTTCATCAGCATCATGACAACGGATGTCGACCAGGTCAGCGACGGACTGATAATGGGCTTTACGCATCTGTTTACCGGTGTTGTAACGATTTTGGGCACCATTTTCTTCATGTTCTCAATAAACGTGAAGATCACGATAGCGGTAATAGTCATAACTCCGCTGTCAATGTTCGTTTCCTCGTTTGTCGCGAAGCATTCCTACGTGATGTTCAAGGAACAGTCCGCCACCCGCGGCGAGCTGACCTCGATCTCCGATGAGATGATCGACGGCTTCAAGACCGTTAAGGCCTTTGAATACGAGGACACCGCGCGGGAAAGATTCGATGTGGTGAACGAACACCTGAAGGCATGCAGCGTTAAGGCTATCTTTTATTCGGCCCTTACGAATCCGACAACGAGGTTCGTAAACAGCATCGTTTATACCTGCGTAGGCATCATGGGCGCGTTCATGGCAATAGGAGGCGCGATAACGGTCGGACAGCTCAGCGCCTTCCTGAATTACGCCAATCAGTATACCAAGCCCTTCAATGAGATATCGGGAGTTATCGCGGAGTTCCAGAGCGCCCGTGCATCACTGGCACGTGTTCTCGATTTCCTTGAAAGAGAGCCTGAACCCGCGGACCTGCCCGGCAGCAGGATATTAACGGATGCCGACGGAACCGCGGACATAGACAACATAAGCTTTTCCTACACTCCGGACAGGCCTCTGATTGAGGATTTCTCGATGCATGTCAACAAGGGCGACAGCATCGCGATCGTAGGTCCTACGGGCTGCGGAAAGACCACCTTTATCAACTTGCTGATGCGTTTCTATGAGGTGAACGGTGGCAGCATCATAATAAGTGGAACGCCTTCAAAGCAGATAACGCGGGATTCGCTGAGGACATCCTTCGGAATGGTCCTTCAGGATACATGGCTGATGGACGGCACAATACACGACAACATCGCCTACGGACGCCCGGAGGCGTCGAGGGATGAGGTAATGGAGGTCGCAAAGGCGGCACATGCGCACAGCTTCATAATGAGACTTCCCGGCGGATATGACACCGAGCTGAAAAACGGCGGAGATTCGCTTTCGCAGGGACAGAAGCAGCTTCTGTGCATAGCGAGGGTAATGCTGTGCAGGCCTGAAATGCTGATACTTGACGAGGCGACATCCTCGATCGATACACGTACCGAGATGATAGTTCAGGATGCCTTCAGCCGAATGATGGAGGGCAGGACGAACTTCGTTGTGGCTCACCGCCTGTCAACGATCAGGAAGGCCGACTGCATACTTGTAATGAACGCCGGACATATCGTGGAACGCGGCACTCACGAGGAACTGCTCGCAAAGGGCGGCTTCTACAGCAAGCTCTACGGAGCGCAGTACAGCTCGACATGATATTTTCAGTAAAACAAAAAGGCATCGCCTGGAGCGGTGCCTTTTGCTGTTGCCGTATATTCTGTTAATCGTTCTTCTTAGCCGAAGCGATCGAGAAGAGGCATATCGCGATTCCGCAGACAGCCAGCGAAACAGCGATCACGGGTATCCAGGAAACACTTCCGAGTCCGGTTATGTCGAATTCACCGGTCTCGCCGTTCTGGAGCTTGGAGAATACCATTATGATATCGAATACGAGTCCGCCTGCGATAACGACGCCTGCGATCCACTTAAGAGGATGCACGCGGCTGCCCGAAGCGGATACATAGGGCCTTAACGTATCGCTGCCGAAATCAAGTACCGAGCCGAGGTAGTAGCCTACGAACACGGTAACGATCGTTTCGGGGATCATGTAGGTTGCGTTATAGCTGAGTGAATAAGCAAGGGCAGCGGTGGAAGGAATCGA
This sequence comes from uncultured Lachnospiraceae bacterium, assembly GCA_905236925.1. Classification (GTDB taxonomy): domain Bacteria; phylum Bacillota; class Clostridia; order Lachnospirales; family Lachnospiraceae; genus RUG11977. The sequence continues at coordinate 3,112 of CAJOQS010000128.1, forward strand.
AAGACCCGCCCATACGGTGGCTCCTGTGATCACATGGCAGATATAGCGGAGAACGCAGATAAAGAGTGCGCCCGCTGCAAGAGCGGTGGGCTGCTTCATGCGGTTTCTGAAGATTCCGCCGAGACCTGCAACCATAAATGCAACGAGGTAATCAAGGATGATGATGGCAACCACAGCCTTCCAGGTCGTAGCGTAGGACAGGGTGTTAAGTCCGAGGAGCTGCTGGATGATACCGTAAACAAGACCTGTGATAAGGCCCCATTTTACACCGAGACGGTATGCTATGATCACGATCGGGAGCATTGATGCGATGGTCACCGAACCTCCGTAGGGCAGGTCGATGATCTTGATGAGGCTCAGAACGGTGGCTATTGCGAGCATTACTGCCGCTTCTGTGAGCTTGCGAGAGTTGGAAATAGTGTTGTTCATGGAACGTTTCCCCCTGTTTGATAAATGTCATGCGGTCCGCATGCAGATAATGAAAACAGAGACGTCCATAACATCAGCTTCCTTACGCCGGTATTATCCGGTTCAAGTTATGAGGGACAGCACTTCGGCACGAAACAACGCCGCAAGTGCATCTCAGCAACAGGCGCCCCTAGCTTTCGGCGTTTATGATATGACAACGGGAGCGGATTGTCAATAGCCGATTCATTAATTGTCCTTGCAAGAGAGAGGCAGATTTGCTATCATTTTTCTTAATAAGGAAAGAAGGTGAGCTGCATGAAAAAATACGGATTTATCGGTGCCGGAAATATGGGTTATCCGCTTCTGATGGGAGCGGCAAAGCTTGTCGGAAAAGAGAATGTTACCTTCTCGACGCCCTTCGCGGAGGAAAACGAAAAGGTAAAGGCAAGGTCCGGGATCACACCCAGCGCGAACACGGTCGAGCTGGCCAATACCTCTGAGATCATCGTTATCTGCGTTAAGCCGCAGATGATAGACATGGTCTTCTCGGATCTCAAGCAGGCTGATATCTTCGGCAAGACCATCATATCGATCGCAGCGGGAGTTTCATCCGACAGGCTGCGCGAGGGTCTCGGCGAGCGCGTAAGGATTGCGAGGATCATGCCTAACACACCCGCAATGGTCGGTGAAGGCATGAGCTGCATCTGCTTCGCGGACTGCGGAGGCGGCTTCGATGATGAACAGAAGAAGACTGTCACCTCTCTGTTCGAGGCGGTCGGCAAATACGAGATCGTTCCCGAAAGGCTGATGAACGCAGCGATATGCGCCAACGGCAGCTCGCCAGCATATGTATATATGTTTATCGAGGCTCTGGCCGACAGCGTGGTCAAGTACGGAATCCCGAGGAATGTTGCCTACAGGCTTGCGGCACAGACCGTTCTCGGATCTGCAAAGATGGTCCTGGAGTCCGGCGAGCATCCCGGAAGGCTCAAGGACAATGTCTGCTCACCGGGCGGAACGACGATAGCGGCAGTCGAGGCTCTTGAAGAAGCAGGCTTCAGAAACGCCGTAATGAAGGCAACAGACGCTTGCTACAAGAGAAGCGAGGAATTGGGCTCGACCAAATAGGTCACGGGAAAAGGCAATGAACAGAGCATACATCAAAGATAAAAAAAGAGTAGTCATAAAGATAGGATCCTCCTCGATCACGCATCAGGAAACCGGAAGGCCCTCTCTTTCAAGGATCGAGAAGCTGGTGCGTGTGCTTACGGATATCGCCAACAGCGGCAGAGAGGTCATCCTGGTTTCTTCGGGCGCGATAGCGGTCGGCAGGAACCAGATAGGTCTTAAGGGAAAACCGGACACCAACGCGCTTAAGCAGGCCTGCGCGGCTATAGGGCAGGCAAGCCTCATGACGGTCTATCAGAGGCTGTTTGCCGAATACGGCATGAAGGTGGCGCAGGTCCTTCTGACCAAGAACACCATGATCAACGACAAGAGCCGCAGAAACGCGCGAAACACTTTTGCGGAGCTCTTGAAGCTCGGTGTGATCCCGATCGTCAACGAAAACGACACCGTTGCGACCGACGAGATCGAATTCGGTGACAACGATACGCTTTCCGCGATCGTTGCGGGCCTTGTCGGAGCGGATCTTCTGATACTCCTGTCCGACATAGAAGGACTATATACCGACAATCCCCGCCTCAATCCCGACGCGAAGTTCATCGATACCGTGGAATATATTGATGACAGCATTATCGCGATGGGCAAGGGCGAAGGCTCCGATGTCGGGACCGGCGGAATGGCTACAAAGATATCCGCCGCGCGCATAGCAAACGATTCGGGCGCGGACATGGTCATCGCGGGCAGCGGCGACCTCGATGTGATCAACAGAATCCTTGCCGGAGAACAAGTCGGAACACTGTTCCTGGCGCACAAAAACGACAATTTCCATCTGATCAATTATCTTAGCGGAGGCTGCAGTGACTGACAGAAACGACGAATTCATGGATGGATTCCTGAGCCAGGTTTCCGGGCTTGACATAGCGGAAGGCAAAAGGAAGGCGGGAGGCAAGTCTGCCAATTATCTGCACCTTATCAAGGCCGCTTCCTCCGACATCAGGGAGAACGTTCAGAAGCTGGGCGATTATCTGCGGACGGGCGACCCCCTTCAGCTCAAGAAGGCGTCGCACGCGCTTAAGATCGTCTTTTCAAATATCGGCTTCGACAAGCTCCGCCGCGATTCGGAGAAGATAGAGGCGAAGGCTGCCGAAATCATCAGTGAATCCGAGGCAAAAAACGCGATCCCTTCGTTCAATGTCCAGCATCAGGAGATTATAAACGACTACATCTCCGATACCATGAGCACGATCCTTGAGCTCGAGGATGCCGTGGAGGGCTACGAGCAGGCGCTGAATGAAGGAGTGATATCCGAAGACGAAGCGACACCCGTAAAGCCTCTTTCGGACGAGGAGATCGACGAGGTCATCGCATATACGGAAAAGGCTATCGAAAGATATGAGATAGATTACATCGCAGAAGGACTTGAATATCTGAGAGACGCTTCCTGCGGCGAAGAAAGAAGAAAAATAAAAGCCGCCCTGATATCGGCCGGCTCGTTTGATTATGAAAAGGTAAAGGCCGCATTCAATGAGTATGTCGACCTGAAAAAGGGCAGAGGAGAAGCCCGATAGAGGGGGAGGGTAACTACCGGGCTTTGTTTTATGAAAAAAATTATCTGTATGTCGTATTAGGGGAGGTACTCGAATGAATGTACCTGTTTGTTTTGTATGACTTCATTATACATGCCGTTTATGAGCAAAGAATGACTGATTTGTGAACAGTTTGTTAATATATCACATAAACTTCATAAAACGTAACGCGATCTTTCGGATCAGCTGACGGATTGTGAAAAAAACGGGAGGGACAATGATCAAACTTGAAAACATCAAGGCCCTTTTCTATGAGGGCGGGAAGGCAAAGGTAGAAACTGCCGACATTTATCTGAAGGACGACAGGATATTTAAGATAGTCAGGGGAGACAAGCCGGAAGCAATACCGGAAAAACCCGATCACGTGATCGACGGAAGAAACAGGCTTGTGATCCCGGGACTGATCAACGCGCATACACATGCTTATATGACCATGTTCAGGAATATCGCGGATGATGTCCCCTTCACGACATGGCTGTTTGATACCATCGAGCCTTTAGAGGATGCGATGACCCCCGAAGAGAGCTATTACGGCACGCTTCTCGGCAATATCGAGATGATCAGAACGGGAACCACTTCCTATGTGGATATGTATATCTCGCCGGATGTCAACGCAAAGGCCGCAAAGGAGAGCGGACTGCGCGCATGCCTGACACGAGGCATAGTCGGCAGTCAGTACAACGACGAGGGCGGTTTAAGAAGGGTGAACGAGAGCCTTCACGACATTGATACATGGTGTGACGGCGATCTTCTTTTCGGAATGCTCGCACCCCACGCTCCCTACTCCTGCTGCGATGATTTCCTTAAGCAGGTCGCTGAGATCGCGAAGGAACGCGGACTCGGACTGAATATGCATATCGCGGAGGGACTCGCGGAGGTAGAAGGCGTCAGGAAGAAGTACGGCATGACCCCCGTGGAATATGTAAACAGCGCCGGAGTTTTCGATGTCAACTGCATCGCGGCGCACTGTGTATACCTTGAGGACGGGGATTACGACATCCTGAAAAACAAGAAGGTCAATGTCGCGATCAATCCCGTAAGCAACGCGAAGCTCGCGAACGGCTTCTCCAACGTTCCCGAAATGCTTGAGAGAGGCTTGAATATCTGCATCGGAACCGACGGAGCGGCGAGCAACAATACCCTGAACATGTTCAGGGAGATGACCTTTGAGGCACTGATCCATAAGGGCCTTAAGAAGGAAGCGACCGCTGTTTCGGCGGAGGACGTTCTGAAGATGGCAACTCTCGGCGGCGCAAGAGCGCTCGGACGCGAGGGTGACCTCGGAAGGATAGAGGAGGGCTGCAAGGCCGATCTTGCCGTGATCGATCTCAGGAGCCCCCAGCTTCAGCCCGTGAACGACCCTGTTTCGTCATTGGTTTACTCTGCAAACGGATCAGAGGTTGACATGGTGATCGTAAATGGTAAGATTTTAATGGAGCATAAAGAACTTAAGACGATCGACGAGGAACGCGTATACTATGAAATGGACCGCATTGGGGCCAGGTATATGGGGATTGTCGGGAAGAAAAACTAAGGTAAAGGAGGATCATTATGAGTTCTGAGATACGTGATATCACACTGGCACCGTCCGGTGCACGCAAGATCGAATGGGTCAGGAGGAATTGCCCGCTGCTTCGCGGACTTGAAGAGGAATTCAGCAGAACAAAGCCCTTTGCAGGTAAAAGGGTTGCTCTTTCGATACATCTTGAGGCCAAGACGGCCTATTTATGCAAGGTTATAGCAGCCGGAGGTGCACAGATGTTCATTACCGGCTCGAATCCGCTTTCCACGCAGGACGATGTTGCTGCAGCACTTGTCGAGGCGGGACTAGAGGTCCATGCATGGCACGGTACCACCGAAGAGGAGTACAACATGCATATCGACCATGTTCTGGAGAACAACTGCCAGATCATCATCGATGACGGCGGAGACCTTGTCAATGCCCTTCACACAAAGCACAAGGACAGACTTAAGTACGTTATCGGCGGATGCGAGGAGACCACTACCGGTATCATCAGGCTGAAGGCCATGGCCAAGGCCGGAACTCTGCAGTTCCCCATGGTTCTTGTAAACGACGCCGACTGCAAGCATCTGTTCGACAACAGGTACGGAACCGGCCAGTCTGTATGGGACGGCATCAACAGGACCACGAACCTCATCGTATGCGGCAAGGTCGTTGTTGTGGCCGGCTACGGATGGTGCGGCAAGGGCGTTGCGATGCGCGCGAAGGGACTCGGTGCGAGAGTTGTCGTTACCGAGGTCGATCCCATCAAGGCCATAGAAGCAGTAATGGACGGCTTTGAAGTTATGCCTATGGCCGAAGCGGCTCCTCTGGGCGATTTCTTCGTTACCGTTACGGGCTGCGAGAACGTTGTAAGAAAGAGCGATTTCAAGCTCATGAAGGACGGAGCTATCTGCTGCAACGCAGGTCATTTCGACTGCGAGGTGGATGTTGCGGGCATTAAGGAAATGGCAGTCGAGTCTGCACCCATGAGAAACAACATCATGGGCTACAAGCTCGACAACGGAAGGTGGATATACATCCTTGCCGAGGGCAGGCTTGTAAACCTTGCCGCCGGAGACGGACATCCCGCCGAGATCATGGATATGAGCTTTGCAATACAGGCGCTTTCCGCAAAATATCTTGTTGAGCATGAGGGACAGATCAGCGAGAAGCTTATCAAGGTTCCTCAGGAGATAGACAACGCAGTCGCACTCCGCAAGCTTGAACATATGGGCAAGCACATCGACGTTCTTACACCCGAGCAGAAAGCTTATCTGAGCAAGGAGGACTAGTATTAGATGAACAGAAACAAGATACTGAGCATCATGCCTTACGTTCTGGGAGTCCTTATACTGATCCTTGTGGGTGTGCTCATCTTCACAAAGGCTGCGAAGCCCGGAAACACGGATATCACGGATACACCGACACAGGCGGTGGACAAGCCCACTCCGACACCCGACGAGGGCGGCAGCTCCGGTAACAACCAGACGAATCCTACGGAAGCTCCCACTGCGGAGCCCACTGCCGAGCCTACTGCGGAACCCACGGCAGAGCCCACTCAGGAGCCTACTCCGACACCTACAGCTGAGCCCACACCTCTTGCAGATCCGACATTCGGCTTCAAGTTCGAGAACAAGGCTGACTATGTGGATACAAAGGCAGGCGTCAACCTTCGTCTCGGAGCCTCAACGGATACTTCCGTTGTCGCATTCCTTGAGGAAGGAAAGAGGCTTGAGAGAACAGGCTACAATGACGAATGGACCAGAGTTATCTATGACGGTCAGGAGTGCTATATAGCAACACGTCTTATCATCAGGGCAGTGGATTCGATAGACACTGAGGTTACTCCCGAACCTACGCCCGAGGGTGAGAACGGTGAAAATGCCGATAACACCGGCGACAACGGCAATACAGGAAACACCGGCAACGGAACCGCGGTCGGTGATCTTGAGAAAGCCTCGTATTACGGCGCCGGAGCAGGAATGACAGTCTGCATAGACGCGGGACATCAGCTTAGAGGCGATTCCTCCACAGAGCCCGTAGGCCCCGGCTCGGACGAGATGAAGACCAAGGTTTCTTCGGGAACCGCGGGAGTGTCCACCGGCATCATGGAGTATCAGTTCAACCTTGATATTTCGCTTGCCCTCCAGAAGGAGCTGAAGGCAAGAGGCTATGATGTAGTCATGACGCGAACGATCAATGATGTCAACATTTCCAACATCGAACGCGCCGAGATAGCGAACGATGCAGAAGTTGACGCATTTGTCAGGATACATGCGAACAGCAGCTCCAATTCGAGCGCTCACGGCATAGAGACTCTGTGCATGAGCTCATCGAATCCGTACAACAGCGATCTGTACGAGGACAGCCGCCTTCTTTCCGATTGCCTTCTTATCGCAATGTGCGGCAGAACGGGCGCAAACATGCGTTACGTAAGCGAAGTTGATAATATGACCGGCATCAACTGGAGCGAAGTTCCGGTCAGCATAGTGGAGATGGGATACATGTCCAACATCGAGGAAGACAAGCTTATGGCAACCGAGGAATACAGGAAGAAGCTTGTTATAGGGATCGCGGACGGAATTGATCTCTACTTTTCAAAGAGGAAATAGTGTGAAAAACCACAGCACAATTTGTTGGCACGGAATGGAGAGGGATGAGCAATAAATTTAAAAGACTGGCGCAGATATTTGCCGTCTCACTCATCGCGCTCGGAGTGATCGCATGTGTAAGAGAGAACAGCGACTACTCGGGAAGCGGTGAGGCAACACCTCTGATCACGGCGGTCCCCAAGACCGAAATAGCCGGGGCGGAGGCAACTCCGACGGATCCTGTGCCGGATATAGTCATAGCCGGAACGGAAGACGGAA
>CAJOQS010000129.1 GCA_905236925.1 uncultured Lachnospiraceae bacterium
GAGTCTGTCTTGTGGAAAAGAGCGATCACGGTGACCTGTGCTCATTGCCTGAGCTTCAGAAGGCCGCAAAAACAGAGCCCGGAACCCCGCCGGAGTCGGAGGGGGTCACATATTACACATCAGGGTTTGCGGCAGGAGAAGCAGCCGGAGCACTGACGGATAAATATGACTACATCATATACGATCTCGGAAGGGCCGCGAAGCGGAACCTTCGGATACTCGAGCAATGTGATCTTGAGGTGGTCGTTGCCGGCGCGGCACCGTGGCGCACGTCAAAACTGCTTCCGGCAGAAGCGGCGGAAACAGGGAAGGCTGCAAAAATGATTTATCTGATCAACCTGGCTGACGGAAGGACCATGCGAGGCCTGACGAACAGGAGGATCAGAATGCTGCCGTTCCCTTTTGAACCGGATCCTCTGCATCCCGGAAGAAAAACAAAAGAAACTATTGAAAGAGCAATACGATGATTCTGCACGTCCGGAACGGACAGACTCTCTTTATGGGGAAAACAGTATATCACAACGGCATTGCATGCTGCCTCCTGTAAACAGCAGCAAAAAACATAAAGACAAACCGAAAAGGGAGCCTGACAACGCACCTGCGTTTCGGACGATCATCAAAAACGCGTGCTTGCTAATAAGCGCGGATAATGCTAAAATAAGCGCAGCCCAAAAGGCTGCGCTTTCGTGTTGTCATCACATACAGGAGAATACTTCCCATGAGGTTAAAAAATATACGTCTTATAGTGGCTGCAATAGTGGTCATAGGTGCCCTTTCCGCACTCGGGATCATTCTTTACAACGGTTACAGGAACAGCCATAAGCCCAGTGACGTGGTTATGCCTCTTGAGAGCTTTTACGGAGTGGAAGAAGGCCGGGCGATGATCATCCTGGACGAAGGGGTCTACGGGAAAACTGCTTTATGGCGTCACGACACTGCCTATATCGATCTTGAAACGGTCAGGACCATGTACAGTCACAGGTTTTTCTGGGTTCCCGGCGAGAATCTGATGATCTATACTACCCCCACCGAGGTATTTCATTTTACTCCCGGCGAGAGCGGGTTTACGGACAACGGCGAGGCAATGACCGGCAAGGCTCCCGTGGTTGAACTGGACGAGAACGGCGATCCCTATATTGAGGTGACTTACCTTGAAAATTGCGGGATCACCTATTCGATTTACGATTCACCTCACCGCGTGATGATAACCTACAGCACCGAGGGCTTTCTGGCTGCGGATGTCATTGCGGAAACGCAGATACGTGTCAGACAGGATATCAAGGCTGATCTGCTCGTTACACTCGAGCCCGGTGAGAAGGTAAGGTTCATCGACGGCGGCGGAATACGCGAGAACGGCTTTATCAAGGTTATGAGCTCGAACGGCGTGCGTGGTTACATCAAGGAAAACTGCCTGTCGGAGAGCTATTACGACGATCCTGTTTTTGTTGAATTCACGTGGCCTGAGTACAATCATCACGTTTATTACGATAAGGTTTATCTGGGGTGGCAGCTCCTTTATACAAAGGACAGCATGAACTACCTCACTTCGGCGGCAAAGAAGGCTCCCGACATGACGGTGATCGCGCCCACCTGGTTTTTCCTGACAGGCACAGACGGCGGGATGACGGACTATGCCACGACCGAATACGTTGACAAAGCTCACGAGTTCGGATTGAAGGTATGGGCAACTTACAAGAACGACACGATTGAAGGACAGTTCAGTTGTACGGAAGACAGCCATACCGTTCTGTCCTCGACGAAATCGAGGACCGCTCTGATAGACAATATCATGTTGAGTGTCAAAAAGTTCGGGATCGACGGAGTAAACATCGACTTCGAAATGCTTAAGGTCGACAGTGGTATTTATTTCATAGAATTCCTGCGTGAGCTTTCGGTACGATGCAGGGCCGAAGGGATCGTTCTGTCGGTGGACAACTACGTTCCGGAGAATTACAATGCCTATTACGATCTCGCCGAGCAGTCAAAGATAGTCGACTATATTATAATAATGGGTTATGACCAGCATTACGCCGGTTCGGACGAGGCAGGATCGGTATCGGCGCTCGACTGGTATAAGAAAGCCCTTGAGGGAACCGCTGCCAAGACGGACATGAAGCGCGTTATCATGGGAGTTCCCTTCTATACAAGACTGTGGAAGATCGATAACGGCAAGATATATGTTGAAGAAACCCCGGATATGGCCGGAGCCGAGGCTATAGTCAAAAAGGCCAAGGCCGAGAAGACCTGGCGCGAGGACGAAGGACAGTACTACGCAGAGTGGAACTCCGGCGGAAAACGCTTCAAGATATGGCTTGAAGACGATGAAAGCCTGCGAGCCAAGACATATGCTGCACGTGAGTATGAAGTGGCGGGTATTGGAGCCTGGAAGTGCGGCGATGAGCTTGAAACGACCTGGGTCGCCATAAAGGATGCGCTTGAGGGCGAGCTTCCGGCGGATGAAGAAGCAGCAGGAACGGAGTAAACATTAACAGCATACATTTAGGGGGGAGTTATGGAGGAGTACAAGTTTGTAGAATATATCAAACAGCTTGGAACAACGATCGGCCTTAAGATCCTTCTGGGACTGGTCATTCTGATAGTCGGTATTAAACTGTCCAAATGGCTCATCAGCCTGATCGGAAAAGGCAGGGGCTTCTCGAAGATCGACCCGAGCGTGCAGAGCTTTATCAAGAGCTTTCTGAAGGTGATCCTATTTGCGCTGGTCATTGCGAGTGCCTGCATAACATGGGGAATACCCTCGACCTCGTTCATGACCATATTTGCCTCTGCGGGCGTTGCGATAGGCCTGGCTCTGCAGGGTGCCCTGAGCAATTTTGCCGGTGGTCTGATGATACTGTTTTTCAAGCCGTTCAAGGTCGGGGACTATATCGAGAACGGATCTGTGGCAGGTGTTGTGGCTGAGATCACCATTATCTATACGATCCTGAACACGCCGGACGGCAAGACCGTTACTGTACCGAACGGAACGCTGACGAATTCAAGCATTACAAATTTCTCGGCCAAGCCCGTCAGAAGAGTGGATCTTGTTTTCAGCGCTGACTATGCGAACGATGTGGAGCATGTTAAGCAGGTCCTTGGAGAGGTTGCCGCTGCGCACGAGAAGGTGCTGAAGGACCCGCCTCCTACTATAAGGCTGTCCGCACACGCATCAAGCTCGCTGGATTATACGTTCCGCGTATGGTGCAACAGCGCGGATTACTGGGATGTATATTTCGATATGGTGGAGAATGTCGAAGCGGCGTTCAAGCGCAACAATATCGTTATCCCTTACAAGCATATAGATGTGATCATGAACGGAAGGGCCGACTGAGCCTGTTCAAATAAAAGAAAGGAAGAATCAATCATGTCAGAATACTCACCCAAAGATATAGAAGGTAAGTGGCAAAAATACTGGGAGGAACATGAGACCTTCAAGACCGATGTATGGGACTTTTCTAAGCCCAAATTTTATGCTCTCGATATGTTCCCCTACCCTTCGGGAGTAGGCCTTCATGCCGGTCATCCCGAGGGTTACACCGCAACCGATATCGCATCACGTATGAAGCGCATGCAGGGCTACAACGTCCTTCATCCGATGGGCTACGACAGCTTCGGACTTCCCGCGGAGCAGTATGCGGTAACAACGGGTAACCATCCCGACGGATTCACACAGGCCAATATTAAGACCTTTACCAATCAGCTCAAGGAGCTCGGCTTTGACTATGACTGGTCGAAGATGGTCGCTACGAGCGATCCCGAGTTCTATCATTGGACACAGTGGATCTTCAAGCAGCTTTATCTTGACGGCTACGCAAAATACATCGACATGCCGGTAAACTGGTGCGAGGAGCTCGGAACCGTGCTTTCCAACGACGAGGTCATCGACGGCAAGTCAGAGCGCGGCGGCTATCCGGTTATCCGCAAGAACATGAAGCAGTGGGTAATCAACCAGCCCGCATTCGCGGAGAAGCTTCTTGAAGGTCTCGAGGAGATAGACTGGCCCGAATCGACCAAGGACATGCAGCGTCACTGGATCGGCAAGTCTACAGGTGTAGAAGTAAAGTTCCGGATCGTGGGCGGCGGCGAGTTCTCGATCTTCACGACCTGTATTGAGACCATTTACGGTATCACCTTCATGGTTCTAGCTCCCGATGGACAGCTTGTTCAGAATCTTATGCCGAGGATAAAGAACCAGGATGAGGTTAAGGCATATATCGAAGAGACCAAGAAAAAGAACGATATGGACCGTACCGAGCTCAACAAGGGCAAGACCGGATGCAGGCTCGAGGGCGTTAAGTGCATCAATCCCGTGAACGGCAAGGAAGCGGAATTGTTTATCGGTGACTTCGTTCTCGCAAATTACGGAACCGGCGCGGTAATGGCTGTTCCTTCGCACGACCAGCGTGACTTTGAGTACGCGGTTGCTCACAATATCGACATGATCCAGGTAATCGACGGAAACGAGAAGGACGGACATATCGATGTCAGCGGCCATGCTCTCGAGAAGCAGGATTATCTCGGCAAGGGTTACAAACTCATCAATTCCGAGGAATTCACCGGAATGACCGTAGAAGAAGCAAAGGAAGCCATTACGGTCAAGCTTGAGAAGATGGGCGTTGCAAAGCGCACCGTTAACTATCATTTCCGTGAGTGGATCTTCGCGCGTCAGCGTTACTGGGGCGAGCCCATGCCGGTAGTTTATACCGAGAATGGCGATATCCATGTGCTTGACGATGACGAGCTTCCGCTTGTACTTCCCGAACTCGAGGACTACAAGGGACATAACGGCAAGGCACCTCTTGAAGGCGCTACCGAGTGGAAGAAATACGATCACAACGGAGTAAAGGGTACCCGCGAGACCTCGACCATGCCCGGTTCTGCAGGCTCAAGCTGGTATTTCCTTCGCTATATCGATCCTCACAACGATAAGCAGTTCGCGGATCCCGAGCTCTTAAAGCACTGGATGCCCGTTGACCTTTACATCGGCGGACCCGAGCATGCGGTAGGACACCTTATCTATTCGAGGATCTGGAACCGCTACCTCTATGACAAGGGTCTTACATTTACAAAGGAGCCCTTCAAGAAGCTCGTTCACCAGGGCATGATCCTTGGTGAGAACGGCATCAAGATGGGTAAGCGCTTCCCCGAATTCGTTGTTAATCCTTCGGACATCGTGCGCGATTACGGTGCCGATACATTGAGGCTTTACGAGATGTTCATGGGACCCCTTGAGGTTTCGAAGCCCTGGAGCAAGCAGGGTGTTGAGGGCGCGAGAAGGTTCCTCAACCGTGTATGGAACTTCTTCACCGAGCCCGCAAACATTACCGATGACAATGACGGTGAATTGACCAAGCTCTACCACCAGACAGTCAAGAAGGTTACTTCGGACTACGAGGCACTCGGCTTCAACACCGCTATCAGCCAGATGATGATCTTCGTCAATGCCGTATATAAGAAGGGAACCTGCCCTAAGGAATATGCGGAGGGTCTTATCAAGATGCTCAGCTGCATTACTCCTCATATCGGAGAGGAGATCTGGCAGCTCTTCGGACATAACGACACCATCGCCTATGAGAAGTGGCCCGAGTATTCCGAGGATCTTGCGCGTGAGGATGAGATCGAGATAGCGATCCAGGTCAACGGCAAGGTTAAGTCAACCGTAAAGGTCGGACGCGAGGAAGAAGAGGCTTCTGTCAAGGCAAAGGTTTGGCAGGATGAGAACATCAAGCGCCTTGCCGAGGGCAGAACGATCGTCAAGGAGATCTACGTCAAAGGACGTATCTACACGATAGTAATGAAATAACAGAAGTGAGAGAAAATGAAAAGGATAATTGCACTGATACTTGTTCTGGTCATGCTGTCTGCTGCTGCATGCTCGAAAAGTGACGGAGGAGGCAGCAGTTCGACTACTGCTGTAGAACCTACACAGGCAGTGGTGACTGATCCCCCGACGCAGCCCGAGCCCACTGCGGCTTCCACGCTGGAACCTACTTCTAAGGTCACTGCGGAACCTACCGAGGCTCCGACAGATGAACCTACGCCCGAACCTACAGACGGTCCTGCCGACGGCCCCGTTGAGCCTACACCGGCCCCTCTTACCGGTAATTATGAGGATTTCGAGGGAGTATGGTATGTCTTGAGAGGCGAGATCGAGGGCGATGAGTGGGATGCCGAAACAGACGAGGTGATCCGCTCTGTGGTGTTTTACGATTCATATACGGCAGAACGTATAACCGAGCATTATCGTTCCGATTCCGATGTCAGGACCGGAAGTGTGGTCTTTTCCCGGAATTCTGAGGATATCCCCACCATTCATATGAAGGATGACGCCGGTGACGCTGAATACGATTATACGATCAGCTCCGACGGACTTCTTATAGAAAACGGGACAATAACCTATGACGGGTCGGAGACCGTGCTCACCTATGCGGAGTATTCGCGTACGCCTTTCTGGGGTGAGGGAAATTACTTTGACAGGTATATACTTACGGTTCCCGATGTGATACAGGGCTATATCGACAATGCCGCGGAAAACGCGTGGCTCGTAGCCATCGCGGACCCTTCCGAAGATATCATCAGCGCCTGCAACGAGGCCGGATGGTCCGTTATTGACGAAACGGACAATGAATGGGTCGATTGCCCCTGGAACAATCCCAAGGAGCTGATAATCGCGAATTCCTCGAACAGGGAAGTGGAGCTTGAGATCCATGAGCCCGCTTCGGACTACGACCCGAAGAGCGAGGAGAGCGGCTGGCAGGCAGGTCCCTTCATGTATTGGGCCAATCTGAAGCCCGGAGAGCTTGCGAGGTTTATTGTCGACCTGCCCGAGCGCAAGGTCGATGCCACAATGTGCCTTTATATGAAATTTGAGGGTGATGAAACGAAGTATTACCTGAGGATATTCAGGTATGATCCGGAAGACCCGTATATAACATTTTAACAACCGAATAGTGATACTTGCCCGGCAGCTGTCAGAACAGGCAGTTGCCGGCCTGTTTTTGCGCAAAAAGTGCGAAGACAAGAAAAAAAGGTTGAATAATTCCCAAAAATTGTTATTATAGCAACATAGTATTTTTTTCGAGGGAGAAAAAAAGATGAGGACAAAGATCAGAGAACTGTTCAGAAACACCTCTGAACATGCTTCAAAAGAAGTTACCGTCTGCGCCTGGGTTCGTACCAACCGCGCGCAGGCACAGTTTGGATTCCTGACTGTTAACGACGGCTCGTTTTTCGAGAATCTGCAGGTCGTTTACGAGAAGGAGCTGGTGAATTTTGAAGACATATCAAGGATAAGAGTCGGCGCGAGCGTTGAAGTCAAGGGTATTCTTACACTTACACCCGAGAATCAGCAGCCTTTTGAAGTCAAGGCTACAGCAGTACGTCTTCTTGGCGACTGCCCCGAGGATTACCCAATCCAGCCCAAGCGTCATACGAGAGAGTATCTTCGTACAGTGGCGCATCTCCGCCCCCGCACGAACCTTTTCTCAGCGGTCTTCCGCGTAAGAAGCGTGGCGGCAATGGCTGTGCACCAGTACTTCCAGGAGAGGGGCTACGTATACGTACACACTCCTCTTATCACGGGTGCGGACTGTGAAGGCTCTGACCAGATGTTCAAGATCACGACCCTCAACATGAACGATCTTCCCATGACCAAGGAAGGAAAGGTTGACTTCTCAAAGGATCTGTTCGGAAAGCAGTCCTTTATCACCGGTTCCGGCCAGCTTCAGGGCGAGACCTTTGCAATGGCTTTTGGCGATATCTACACCTTTGGTCCCACCTTCAGAACCGAGAACTCCAACACACAGACCCACGCAAACGAGTTCTGGATGATCGAGCCCGAGATGGCATTCTGCGATCTGCAGGGCCTCATGGACATCGAAGAGGAGATGCTCAAGTACGTTGTTAAATATGTATGCGACAACTGCCCCGAAGAGATTGATTTCTGCGACAAGTTTGTTGCCAAGGGATTGAAGGAGAAGCTGAACGGAATCATCAACGCCAAGTTTACGCGCATCAGTCACCATGATGTTATCGATATCCTTAAGAAGGCTGATGTGAAGTGGGAATTCGAGCCCGACTACGGCGAGGACATTGCCAAGGAGCACGAGAAGTATATCGTTGAGTATTTCAACGGTCCTGTTTTCGTAACAGACTGGCCGAAGGATATCAAGGCTTATTACATGAAGGTCAACCCCGACAATAAGACCGTTGCCGCAGTTGATCTCCTCGTTCCCCAGGCGGGCGAGCTCATGGGCGGCAGCCAGAGAGAGGAGAACCTCGACAAGCTCATCGAGAGAATGGATGAGATGGGCGTCAACAAGGAGGGCATCGACTGGTATCTCGATACCAGAAGGTACGGTGGATGCATCCACAGCGGATTCGGAATGGGCTTTGAGCGTCTGATCATGTATCTGACAGGCGTTGAGAACATACGCGACGTAATACCTTATCCCAGGACACCCAGAAACTGCGATTATTGATAATAAAATGCTGTACGAAGAAGCAGCCGAACATGTAAGCAGTCACAGGCCTTTAACAGTGGCGGCAGGAGAAGATAAGAACTCCTGCCGCCGCTTTTTTTGAAAAATTATGAAAAACCGGTTGACACGCAGCTGTTTATGGTGTATATATAACACATAAACAGTTGGACGAAAGGAGATGATTCCTTGATAATATCCCAGACAAACGGTGTTCCGATCTATAAGCAGATAGCCGATGCCTTTCGCACCGATATCCTGGCCGGAAAATACAAGCAGGGTGATTACCTGCCATCGATCAGAGAACTTGCAAAGGATCTCCGGATAAGTGTTATTACAACGATGAAGGCCTATGAACAGCTTGAAGCTGAGGGTCTTGTTACCGCCTCACAGGGCAAGGGTTTTTATGTGAACGCCCAGGATAGCGAAATGCTCAGGGAACAGCATCTGCGCAAGGTTGAGGACTCGCTGACTGCAGCGATCGAGGCGGCCAGGATAGCCGGAATGAACAATTCCGAGCTGCTGGAAACACTGAAAACCCTGTTGAGTATGGAAGAATAATGGAGGACAAATAAATGAACAACGCTATTGAAGCAAAGAATATTGTTAAGAAGTACAAGAATTTTACTCTGGATGTGCCTGAATTCTCTATTCCGAGGGGCTTTGCCACAGCACTGATCGGCGAGAACGGCGCCGGAAAAACGACTCTTCTGGACATCCTGACGGGGATCAAGCTCGATTACTCCGGCGACATCAGTTATTTCGGTGAGTATTCTGCCGCCAACATCGATAAGCAGCCCGAGCTCAAGGAGCGCATTGGATACACCGGAACCGAAAATTATTTCCTTCCCCAGTGGACGGTCGGACAGGTTGAGGAGCTATACTCTTTGCTCTTCGACGGCTTTGACAAGAACGAGTTCAGGAACCGCTGCAATGAGCTCGCCATTTTCGGAGGGAGCGGATTTGACGGTTCCAAGAAGGTAAACGCGCTCTCCGACGGAACCAGGACCAAGCTCATGCTTGCTGGCACACTTGCAAGGAAAACGGACCTGCTCATCATGGATGAGCCCGCTTCCCCGCTCGATCCGCTCATGCGCGACAAGCTCTGCGAGCTGATCAGGGAATATCTGAACTCTCACGAGGGTTCGAGCGTATTCTTCTCGACACACAATATCTCCGATATGGAGAACGTAACCGACTACGCGATCATCATGGAACACGGACAGGTCATAGAGCAGGGCTTTGTTGAGGATCTGAAGGAGAAATACGTATCCGTCAAGGGCGAAGCCACCGATACCGAAGTCGCCAGAAAGGTTCTGTACTCTATCACTACATCAAACTACGGCTTCGAGGGTATCTGCCTGGCAGAGGATCTTGACAAGCTTGCCGGACTCAATATCACGACCGAAACCGCCAGCCTGTTTAAGATCAGCGTCGCGATCATGAAGAAGAATTCGCTGGTGAAAATGTAAATAATCGGGAGGGTCTGTTCCATGTCACGCAGAAAATGTTTTGAGGCCGAATACATCGCATATGCCGGGAAGGGCAATCTCCTTATTGTCGGATTGCTTCTTCTGGGATCCTGCGTCATAAGCTATTTACTGTCGAAGATAATCTGGCAGCTGGCAATAATGATCGCAGCGATAGTGAGCTTCGGGATCCTCAACTTTATGGACTATTTTGCTTTTGCCGGAAGTAATTCCAAGAATTCTCTGGGAATAAACCTGATCAAGAGTTCGCCTTACGGAGCGGAACTGTTCAGGAAAGCGCTCTTACAGGATATGATAAACAAGCTGCTGTTCAGTGTTATCACGATCTGCGCCGTTACTGTCTTTGTTCTGTGCCGGCCGCTGGGCAGAGAGTTTTCAGCATTTTTCGTTATACTCTACGCTGCCGCAGCTTTTGCAACGGAACAGCTGCTGCTGAATAGTTCGCTCTGGATAACCAGAAAGAAGGGAATTACGATGCAGGCACATTTTCTGATCATGTACCTGACCTTCTTTGCAGGATCCCTGCTTTTCCTGCCGCTGGTGTTCATTTCCGAGGAAAAATCGGTTTTTGTTATGATCCTGTATATCGTTATCGTCGGAGCTCTTGCGGTGCTGGCCAATATCTGGCTGCAGAAGTCCTGCAACAAAGCATACAGATCGATGTTTTATGATTGTGAGGTGTCCAAATGAAACAGTTTATCAAGTCATTAAAGCTTTTAAAATATGGCCTTCAATTCAAGACCATGATCATTCTCACTATTGTGTTCTTTGCTCTTGGTATTATTTTTGAAGTTACTTTATACGGTGGAGATATGGGGATCCTGTCGGGGCTTTACATGGTACTCGCAGGGGTTTATATCTATCAGCTCATGCTGACTCCGAGCGTATCCAAGCTTGTGCAGACTTCTTCCTTCAGGCGTAAGATGCAGACTATCTACCCGATGATACTGACTGAGCTTACTTCTCTCTTTTCCTTCACGGTATTTGTGATCATAAGAGTTGCCCGTATTGAAGCAAGAGGCGGACGTTATTTTGATGAGGGCACCCTTGTATCGTCCAAAGGAATACTGATAACGGCCGTGCTTGCCGCCATCCTGATCATCTATGACGGAATCTGCTTCAAGTATTACATAGCCTCCTTTGCGGTTATGTTTGTGGCACTCATTATTATCGCTTTCAGATATGCGGCCGGTCTGAGCACGGTTTTTGATTTCGCAGACAGCTTGAGCTATGCGCAGCTTATCGGACTCAGCTACGGGCTTCTGCTTGTGGGAGGTCTGATCTGCTGGCTGATATCGATTTTTGCCTACCGGAAGCCCATTGACAACCTGTCGGTAAGAACAGCGATAAGACAGGCACAGTCCAAATAAATATTCATTTTTCACCCTGTATGTGCTATAATATACGGAGGAGATATCGCACGGCGAGTCTCCTCCGTTTTTTAATTCTTATAATGCGTGGGGGTAGTTGTTTTTGGGTAATGAGTTTTATTTTGACTGGGAACCGAGGCTGATGGAATGGATTCAGTCTCATCTGGGAAGCTTTGGTGTTAATTTCCTTTCCAACATTTCCGCATTCGGTGAAGAAAAGATCCTGATCGCGGTCATGTGCGTGCTTTACTTCATCTATGACAAGGAAGCCGCCAAGTTCGTTTACAGGCGCTTCATGATCGCCGGCTGCGGCCTTGCATGGCTTAAGAACATTGTCTGTCGTCTCCGTCCGTACTTCGTTCATCCTAATGTCAGGTGTCTGAAGCCTGTGGATCCGAACGCGGATATCTATGATATCAGCCATCAGGGCTATTCGTTCCCCAGCGGACATTCAGAAGGCAGTGCCGCAATTTTCGGCGGTACCGCTATCAGACTTAAGAAGACGTGGCTTACGATCGTAACGGTCCTCATAGTTCTGCTTGTCGGCGTTTCGCGTTTCTGCCTTGGTGTACATTATCCGACCGACGTTCTCGGCGGATGGGCCATCGGTATAGGCAGCATTTTCCTTTTCTCGCTGATGGAGAAGCTTATCGAAAAGCGCTGGATCATATATCTGATATGGATCGTGGTCCTGGGTACCGGTTTCTTTTTCTGCACCACATCCGACTATTATACGAACTATGGAATGCTTATCGGAGCGTTCGCGTCGGACCTGTTTGAAGAGAAATACGTCAAATTCCCGAAGCCCCGAAACCTTCTTTGGGGTTTCGCAAGAATAGTCGGAGCGTTGGCTCTCTATTTCGGCATCAACACTGTTCTGAAGCTTCCTTTCAGCTCCGAGTTCCTTTCATCGGCGACTGTTGCGGCTTACTCAGTCAGAGTCATCAGGTACGCGATCGTCATGTTCGTGTCGATGGGCGTTTACCCGCTGTGCTTCAGGTTGTTCCATAAGAACGAACAGGCATGAAAACATAACGGCATATATAAATAAAACAGCGGACGGGAAAGCAGCTGCTTTCCTGCCCGCTTTTGTTTGACAGAAAGAAACCGGATTTAATTCTCCTTGAGAGACGCCTTCATCTTGTTTGCCGCCGCATTGATGGCATCAAGCCTTGTGTTCATTTCCTGCATCTGTGAAACGTTCCTGCCGCTCATGGTGGTCAGATCATCCGCTGACGCGCTGACCTCCTGAGTCGTGGATGACAGGTTCGAAACGGAATCCATGATAACGGTATTTGATTCAACGATCGCCTTTATGATCTCCGTGATGTTGTTGATAGCCTGGGTCAGGGAAAGGATGTTTTCGTTGATCACTACGAATTTCTCACTTGTATTCTCGATCATAACGCTTTGCTGATCGATACTCTCCGAGGACTTAAGCATGTTTTCTGAGGCTGCGTCCATCTCGGGAGCAAGCTTGTTGATGATATCGGTGATCCTCTCGGTTGCGGTTTTGGTCTCTTCCGAAAGGTTTCTTATCTCATCTGCAACAACTGCGAAGCCTCTTCCTGCCTCGCCCGCTCTGGCGGCCTCGATTGAAGCGTTAAGCGCAAGAAGGTTTGTCTGACTTGAGATCTTCATGATGGCGCCGGTAAAGGCTTCAACATCATGGATGCGCTCCTGGAGCCTCTGCGTTGCCTCAACGGTGATCTTGTTGAGTTCGCCGGTCTCACCTGACTTGTTCTTGAGCTCCTCAAGGAGCTGAACGCCTTCATCAACGGTTCTGGCTGTGTCGTCGCTGGCTTTTTTCATATCGCTGGCGTTTCTCGCGGATTCCTCAAGACGCTCCTGAATCCGGGAGGTCATGTTGGTCTGCTCGAGCACGGCATCCGCAGTACTCTGTATTGCGTCGGAGATGCCGTTTGTAGCGATATTGCTGTCTTCTATGCTCTGGTCAAGCTGTGAAATAATACCCTTGGCCTCGTCTAATCTTTCAAGTATGACACCGGATTCCTTGATGATGTTCTCGGCCATCGCGCCCTGATCATCGGCCTGCTTTTTAAGATACTCCGTCATCTCGATAGCCTGACGCTCCATGAAATTGGTAAGCACCAGGGCAAGAATAGAGGTAAACATCGCGAACACATAGCAGATGATCTCTGTTTCCAGAAGATCTTTGTCGCCGTTTGCAAGGAACATTATCAGGAAGACCGTATTTACGATCAGAGCGACGCTGCAGGAAAGGATAGATGTTTTTCTGTTGCGCTCGAGGATGACCATATATATCATCAGGTACATGATAACAAACAGATACGGCTGACCTGCGGAGAGAAAAAGCCATGTATAACCCGTGGCAAGGAGCAGCAGACAGATCTTTGTAAGGCCCTCACTTGCTTTTTTCAATAAGAAGCAGACCAGACAGAAGATCGCGGAGCCTACCAGAAATACAGAGCGAAGTATCCCCCAGATGCCCTCTTCCGTATAAAGGAACGATAGAATTGCCAGAATGACAAGAGTAATGGTTCGGATGATAAAGATAAATATGTCTTTTTCATGCTTCTGTTTCACTGTGATATTCATGGTGCCTCCTGAAAAGGTGCGCTTTTTCTGCGGTGAAAAACATGTTGCAATCAGATGGTAGGATTATATCACCAAATGGATAATTATGCTACAGTTTTTATATCCTGACTTGACCGGAATTCACGTGATATATTAAATTGTTTGTATGAAGGATAAGACGATGGAAAGATTTGAGGCAAATTACAGATTCTATACCGAAGAAGTTGCGGGGCTGATTAAGGAGAAATACCCGGAATACGAGAGCAGGATAGCGGTCGGGATAGCCGGAGAGGGATCGGACTGCTTCGGGTATGACGATATCATAAGCCGTGATCATGACTTCGGAACCGGAGTCTGCCTGTGGCTTACGGATGAGTCAATGGAGGAGTTCGGCAGGGAGCTCGACAGGGATTACAACGAGCTTGCGGACCGGAAGGAACGGGCATATTATACCGACAGGCTCAGAGAGCGCCGGGGAGTGATGACCATCCATGATTTCTATTCAGACATTCTGCGGGTCGACTGTGATACACGAAACTGCCGCCTGACCGAAGAACAGTGGCTTGAGCTTGACCATGCATGTCTTGCTACTGCCGTGAACGGGAAGGTATTCAGGGATGAGGAAGGTATCTTTACCGCATTCCGGAATATGCTGCTGTCTTATTACCCGGAGAATATCCGGCGTATGCGCATTGCTCAGATGATGCATGAGTATTCGGCTTCGCTCCAGGTTAATTATGCCAGGTGCATGTCAAGAGGCGACACCGTGGCCGCCCAGCTGTGCCGCATGAACGGCCTGAATGCTGCGATGCAGCTGTATTTTCTGCTGAAAAGGGTTTATCCGCCTTATTACAAATGGACCTACAGGGCGCTTACGGAGCTTGACGGCAGCGGGGAATTCTCTCGCCGGATAAAGGAACTGGCCGAGCAGGGCATAAACAGCTCCGCATGGAAAAGTACGAAGTATCATCCCAACCGCCCGAACTTTACGGACAGGGTCATCTCGCTGGCGGAAGATATCGGATGTGATCTTTCGGAAATGCTGAAGGAGCAGGGACTTATAGACCATATCAATCCATATCTGGAAGCAGATGTGAACAGAATACTTGCAATAACCAAATGAACATGAAGGAACTTTTTAACGGAAGACCGGAGGACTTGGAAGGCCGTCTGCAAAGAGAAATACGGACATATGACCTTTTGGATTCACTGGGCATTGAATATAAAAGAGCGGATCATGAGCGGGCAGACACGATGGAAGCATGCAGCGAAGTCGATGCTGTTCTGGGTGTTGTCATGTGCAAAAATCTGTTCCTTTGTAATCGCCGGAAGACTGCGTTTTATCTTTTGATGATGCCGGGCGGGAAGAAGTTTAAAACAAAGGAATTGTCAGCACAGATCAACTCTGCAAGGCTTTCTTTTGCGGAACCGGAGGATATGCTGAAGTATTTGGATATCGAACCGGGATCCGTGAGTGTTATGGGACTGATGAATGATAAAGAACATGCGGTGCAGCTGCTTATAGATGAGGATGTACTGAAGGACGAATACATCGGCTGCCATCCGTGCGTAAACACATCGAGCCTTAAGCTGCGTACGGAAGATGTGATAAAGAAGTTTCTCCCCGCGGTTGGACATACCTTTATGACCGTTCATCTGGTGGGGGAAGATTAGGAATGGTTTTGTGAGGTAAAATGCTATGGAATCAATTCTGATAAAAGACACGACCCGCGAGGAGCGCGAGAGGATTGTTGCCGAATCCATCGGCAATATCAGCGGTGCCTGTGACGGCTGTATGGCAGGACTCGCCGAAATGTACCAGGACTATATAGACGGCAGAAAAGA